>JAVHLY010000016.1:0-21242 GCA_031081585.1 Armatimonadota bacterium | reverse complement strand
CCTCGTGGTGACGGGCACCGAGAACAAGGGGAAGGTGAACCGGAGGCTGTACGTTGCCCTTCGTCTGTGACGCCTGCGGGCGCCGCCAGGACCCGGCGGCCCGCCTCGCCTGGTACGAGGGGACGGGCGCCGACCTGGACGAGGCGGGGGAGCTCGACGTGGTGTACCTGTGCGCGCAGTGCTACCAGCGCCTCGACGCGGAGGAGAAGCCGCGGTGGCGGCCGGTGCGCTAGGCCCCGCGCCCCGGCGCGGGCCGGCCCCGGGCAGGCGGCTTGGCCCGGACCGGTGCGGGGCAGCCGAGGGGCCGTCGTCAGGCGGGAGGAGCAGGAGGCGATGCCGGACGAGTTCGTGAACGCGGTGGCGGACGTGCTGGAGGACCTGCGCCGCCAGGTGGTCGAGGCGGTGGCCGACCTCGACGACGAGGACGTCAACCGGCGCTTCCCCGGGCTGCGCAACACCGTGGGGATCCTGCTGCGCCACATCGCCGGCTCCGAGCGCTACTGGGTGCAGGGGATCGTGGGCGGCGCGACAGTGCTGCGTCACCGGGACGCGGAGTTCGGCCCCGACCGCCTGGAGAAGGCGGCGCTGCTGGCGACGCTGCGCACGGTGGGGGAGGAGAGCGCGCGCGTCCTGGCCCAGCTCCCCCCCGAGCGCCTGGCCGGGACGGTGCGGGTCGAGCGCGCGGGGGGCAGCGCGGAGGTGACGCGGACCTGGGCCCTGCTCCACGCCGTGCAGCACCTGGCCTACCACCTCGGGCAAATCCGACAGCTGGCGGCGCTGGCCCGCCACGCCCGCGCGGCCACACCGGCCTCCTGATGCGCTGGCAGCCCGCTCCCGACATCCACCGCCGGCTGGTGCGCATCGCCCGCGCGCTGGGCTTCGACCACGTCGACCCGCGGCGGGTCCACTGCCTGCGCGTCTTCGGCTCGCGCGCCAACGCCTACGCCCGCATCTGGGGGCTGCCGCAGATCTTCCAGCGGGCGCTGCGCGTGCGGGCGCACTACGTGGTCGAGGTGCTGATGCCCGACTTCGGGCGCCTCAGCCGGGCGCAGCAGGACCGCGTCCTCATCCACGAGCTGCTGCACATCCCCCGCACCTTCTCCGGGGGGCTGCGCCCGGAGCGGGCGCCGCGCTTCGCCATCACCCACCACACCGTCAGTCGCCTCTACCGGCAGTACCTCACCGCGGCGCGCGGCCGCAGCGCCGGCCGCCGGCGCGGCGACCGCGCCGCCGCCGCGGGGCGGAGCCGCGGGTCGGCAGGTACCGGCCGCCGCGGCGGCCGGGGCCCTGGCGTGCGGGGCGCACCTCTGCGCACCGTGAGCGACGGTCGGTAGCGCCGCTCCGTGGCGGAGGCGCGGGGCGCCGCGTCGCTAGCGGAGGGGCTGGTCGCCCGGGCGACCGGATCCTTCTGCGAGGTCTACCACGACGGCCGGACGGTGCGCTGCGTCCTGCGCGGACGGCTGCGCGGGATGGCGGGGCGTCCGGTGCCCGGCGACCGGGTGCAGTTCCGGCCGGGTGCAGACGGGACGGGCGTCCTGGAGGCGGTGCTGCCGCGCCGGACCGTCTTCACCCGCTGGGTCCGCGGCGCGCGGCGGGTCATTGCCGCCAACGTCGAGCAGGCCGTAGTGGTCTTCGCCGCCGCGTCCCCCGAGCCCGAGCCCGGAGCCATCGACCGCTTCCTGGCCCTGGCGGAGGCGGCGCACGCGGCGCCGGTGCTGTGCGTGAACAAGGCGGACCTGGCCGACCCCGCGCCGCTGGTGGCGCGCTACCGTCCGCTCTACCCGGTGCTGGTGACGAGTGCGCGCACCGGGCAGGGGCTCGACGAGCTGCGCGCGCGCCTGGCCGGGCGCATCTCCGTGGTCGTCGGGCCCTCCGGCGTGGGGAAGTCGACGCTGCTGAACGCGCTCCAGCCCGGGCTGCGGCGGCGCACCGGTGAGCTCTCCCCGCGGACCGGGCGGGGACGCCACACCACGACGGTGGCCGAGCTCCTGCCGGTGGCGGAGGGGTTCATCGTCGACACGCCGGGGGTGCAGGTGCTGGAGCTGGAGCCGCTGGCGCCCGAGGCGGTGGACGACTGCTTCCCCGAGATCGCCGCCCGCGCCGCCGCCTGCGCCTTCCGCGACTGCCTCCACCTGGAGGAGCCGGGGTGCGCGGTGAAGGCGGCGGTGGCGCGCGAGGAGATCGCGCCGTCGCGCTACCGCAGCTACCTGGCGCTGCTGGACGAGGTCCGCCGGGCACGGCGGGGAAGCGGGCGGTGACGACCGGTCGCCGGCCCCGCGGTGGCGCCAGCAGGCCGTCCGGAGCCCGCGAGCCGGCGGTCAGTCCGGATAGCGCGAGAAGATCAGGTATGCGCCTGCGCAGGAGACCGCCGCGAGCAGCAGGGCCGCCCGGAGTCCCGGCGCCAGCGGCGGGGTGTATCCCAGCCCGTCGAGGAGGGCGCCCAGCGCCACCGCGGAGGCGGCCGTCACCCCGTTCAGCACGATCCCTTGGAAGGCGAAGAACATCCCCTCCACGCGGCCGCGTCCGGCGCGCCCGTGCTCCTCGGCGATCGTCGCCAGCAGCGCATTGGGCAGCATGAAGAGCCCGGCCACGGCCGGCCCGGCCAGGGCCACCAGCGCCGTGCCCAGCAGGGCGGGATCGAGCGGGAGCGGCCATCGCCCCAGGCCGGCCATCAGGAGCAGGAAGAGGGCGACGGCGGCGACGGCCCGCCGCAGCGTGCGCGGGGCGCCCCAGCGCGCGGCCAGACCGCTCACCAGCGGGAGGGCCGCCACCGTGGCGGCCAGGCCGGCGCCGAGCACCGCCGCCACCATGGCCTGCGGGAGGCCCATCAGCACTGTGACGACGAGGGCCAGGGTCAGCGTGACGGTGTTAAGCCCGAACCACAGTGCGGCCAGGCCGGGGAGGTAGACGCGGAAGCGCGCGTCGCTCCACACCCCGCGCAGCGCGTCCGGGAAGGTCCGGGGCGGGTCGGTCGTCGGCGGCTCGTGCACGCCGAGCCCGGCGGCCAGGAGCGCAGCCAGCCCGAGCGGCGCCAGCGCGACGCCCAGCTGCGGAAACCCCAGGCGGTCGGCCAGCAGGGGGGAGAGGACGAAGGCGACGCCGACCCCGGCCAGGTTGGCGGCGGTCAGCCAGGCCACCGTGCCCAGGCGTCCCTGCCCGCCGGGGGTGAGGTCGGGCAGGAGCGCCGTGTACGGGTTCAGGACGAGCGTGTACAGGAAGAAGAACAGCCCCAGGGTCACGGCCAGGTAGAGGGCGTTTGCCGGGGAGGGCCACGCGTGCGGCGGGCGCCACACCAGCACGAAGGTGAGCGCCAGCAGCGGTGAGGCCGCCAGGATGAAGGGGCGGCGCCGCCCCCAGCGCCAGCGCACGCGGTCGCTCCAGTGGGCCACCAGCGGGTCGGCCAGGGCGTCGACGACCCGCCCGACGCCGAGGGCCACGCCCACGGCCGCCGCCTCCGCCCTCGGCGGGAGCGGCTGTCCCGGCGGCGGGGCGTAGAAGTAGAAGAGCCACAGCAGCACCGTCTGCTGCAGCAGGCCGCTGCCGAAGGCTCCCAGCGCGTAGAGGCCAGGACGGACCATACCGCTCCCGCCGGCGCCTGCCACCCCGCACCACCCGGCGGCGATCTTATAATGACGCCATGCTGCGCTTCCTGACCGCCGGGGAGTCGCACGGCCGGGCCCTGGTGGCCATCCTGGAAGGGATACCGGCGGGCCTGCCGCTCACCGAGGAGGACCTGGCCCGGGACCTGGCCCGCCGGCAGGGCGGCTACGGCCGCGGCGGGCGGATGCAGATCGAGCAGGACCGCGCCGAGATCGTCTCCGGGGTCATCCGCGGCGAGACCATCGGCGCCCCCATCGCGCTGTGGCTGGAGAACCGCGACTGGCGGCGCGACGAGCCCGATATCACCCGTCCGCGCCCGGGCCACACCGACCTGGTGGGCGCGCAGAAGTACGGCTTCCGCGAGGTGCGGCGGGTGCTGGAGCGCAGCAGCGCCCGGGAGACGGCGGCCCGCGTGGCGGTCGGCGCGATCTGCCGCAAGCTGCTGGCCGCCTTCGGCATCGAGATCTTCAGCCACGTCACGGAGATCGGCGGCGTGGCCATCGCCGCGCGCCCGGCGGCCTGGGAGGCGTATGCGCCCCGGGCCGAGGCGTCGCCGGTCCGGGCCGTGGACGAGGAGGCGGCCCGGCGGATGATGGCGGCCATCGACGAGGCCGCCGAGCGCGGCGACACGCTGGGCGGGGTCTTCGAGGTCGTGGCGCTGGGCGTCCCGCCCGGGCTCGGCAGCTACGTCCACTGGGACCGCAAGCTGGACGCCCGGCTGGCCGCCGCGCTCATGTCCATCAACGCCATCAAGGGCGTGGAGGTGGGCTTGGGCTTTGAGGCGGCCCGCCGCCCGGGCTCGGAGGCCCACGACGAGATCCTCTACGAGCGCGGGCGGGGCTTCTACCGCGCCAGCGACCGGTCGGGGGGGCTGGAAGGGGGTACCACGACCGGCGAACCCCTGGTGGTGCGCGCGGCGATGAAGCCGCTCTCCACGCTGCGGCGGCCGCTGCGCTCTGTCGACCTGGTGACGAAGGAGCCGGTCGAGGCGGTGGTGGTGCGCAGCGACGTCTGCGCCGTCCCCGCCGCCGGGGTGATCGGCGAGGCCATGGTGGCCTACGTCCTGGCGGACGCCTTCCTGGAGAAGTTCGGCGGCGACGCGCTGGCGGACATCCGCGGCGCCTACGACGCCTACCTGCGCCGCCTGCGGGAGATGTGAGCGGCGTGGTGCGCAGCGTCGTGCTGATCGGCATGCCGGGGGCGGGGAAGTCGGTGGTCGGGCGCGCGGTGGCGGCGCGGCTGGGCTGGCCCTTCGTCGACACCGACGACCTGGTGGTGCAGCGGGCCGGCCGGCCGGTCACGGCGATCTTCCAGGAACAGGGGGAGGGCGCCTTCCGCCGGCTGGAGCGCCTGGCGGTGCGCCGTGCCGCCGCCGCGCACCCGGCGGTCATCGGCACCGGCGGCGGCGTGGTGCTCGACGAGGGCAACCTGGAGGCGCTGCGCCGGCGCGGGCTGCTGATCTGGCTGCAGGCGCCGCCGGAAGTCCTGCTGAGCCGGCTCGGCCCGGGGGCGGCCGACCGCCCGCTGCTCGCCGCCGACCCGCCCGGCCGGCTGGAGGCGCTGCTGCGCGCCCGGGCGGCGCGCTACGCCGAGGCGGACATCACCCTCGACGGTACCCGCCCGGTGGACGAGGTGGCCGAGGAGATCGTCGGCCTGGTGCTGCAGCGCGCCGCGGCGACCGTCCCCGTGTCATTGCCGGGCGGCGGCTACCCGGTGCGCATCGGGGCGGGGCTGCTCGACTTGCTGGGCGCGGAGGTGCGGCGGCGGGTCGCCCCGAGCCGCATCGTGCTGCTCACCCACGGCCGGCTGTGGCGCCGCTTCGGGGCCCGCGCCGCCCGGGCGCTGGCAGCGGTCGGGCTGCCGCCGCTGCGGGTGACGGTCCCGGAGGGGGAGCGGGCGAAGAGCCTGCGCGCGGCCGCCGGGGTGATCGACCGGATGGCCGCGGCGGAGGTGGACCGCCGCGCCGCGCTGGTCGCGCTCGGGGGCGGGGTGGTGGGCGACCTGGGCGGGTTCGTCGCCGGAGTCTACATGCGCGGCATCACCCTGGTGCACGTCCCCACCACGTTGCTGGCCCAGGTGGACAGCGCCATCGGCGGCAAGGCGGCGGTGAACCACCCCCGGGCCAAGAACCTGGTCGGGGTCTTCCACCAGCCGGCCGTGGTCGTGGCCGACGTGGAGACGCTGCGGCCGCTGCCCGAGCGCGAACTGCGCTCGGGGCTGGCCGAGGTGGTGAAGTACGGGATGGCCTGCGACGCCGCGCTGGCCGACTGGGTGGAGGCCCACCTGCCGGCGGTGCTGGCCCGCGATGCGGCGGTGCTGGCCGACCTGGTGGCCCGCTGCGCGGCGGTGAAGGCGCGCGTGGTGGCGGCGGATGAGCGCGAGGCGGGCCCGCGGCGCGTCCTCAACTACGGGCACACGGTGGGACACGCGCTGGAGCGGCTGGACGGGCGCCTGACCCACGGCGAGGCGGTGGCGCTGGGGATGTGCGTGGAGGCGGAGGTGAGCCGCCGCCTCGGCCTGCTGGCCGGGGAGGCGGTGGAGCGGCAGGCGACGCTGCTGGCTCGCGCCGGGCTGCCCACGCGCCTGCCGGCGGACGCGCCCGACGCCGGGGCGCTGCTGGCGACCATGCGCCTGGACAAGAAGACGGCGGCCGGGGCATTGCGCCTGGTGCTGCTGAAGGAGGTCGGGCAGGGGGTGATCGACCAGGTCGTGCCGGAGGCGCTGGTGCGGGAGGCGCTGGGGGCGTGTCGCGCATCCTCGTGATCTTCGGGCCGAACCTCAACCTGCTCGGTGAGCGGGAGCCGGAGGTGTACGGGCGCGAGCCCTACGCCGCGCTGGTGGAGCGCCTCGAGCGGGTGGGGCGGGAGCTCGACGTGGAGGTCGAGGTCTTCCAGTCCAACCACGAGGGGGCGATCATCGACCGGCTGCACGCGGCCCGCCGCACCCACGACGCGGTGGTGCTCAACGCCGGAGGCCTCACCCACACCAGCGTGGCGCTGCGCGACGCCGTGGCCGCGGTGGGGCTGCCGGTGGTGGAGGCGCACCTCTCCAACCCGGCACGGCGGGAGCCCTTCCGCCGTCGCTCGCTGCTGGCGGAGGTGTGCGTGGGCTCCATCGCCGGGTTCGGCGGGGAGTCCATGGTCCTGGCCCTGCGCGCCGCCGCCGCGCTCCTCCAGCGGCCGGGAGGGCGGGCCTGATGGACCGCAGGTCGGGCGGAAGGGTCTGAGATGCACATCCGGGGCATCCGCGGCGCCACGTCGGTGGAGGCCAACACGGCCGAGGCGATCCTGGAGGCGGCCCGCGAGCTGCTGGTGGAGATCGTGCGCCGCAACGGGGTCGAGCCCTACGAGGTGGCGGCAGTGATCTTCACGGCCACCGGCGACCTGGACGCCGCCTTCCCGGCCGAGGCGGGCCGGCTGCTCGGGTGGACCCACGTCCCGCTGCTCAGTGCCCGCGAGATCGACGTCCCCGGGGCCCCGCCGCGCACCATCCGCGTCCTCTTGCTGTGGAACACCCCGCGGGCACAGGAGGAGATCGTGCACGTCTACCTGCGCGAAGCGGTGAACCTGCGCCCCGACCTGGCACGGGGGCAGCGCCCCACGCCGTGACTCCCCCTGCGGGGTCGGCGCCCCGCGCCGACTCCGGATTGGCCCCGGAGGAGGCGCCGCTCGGGGCGGGCGCGGTGGCGTCCCCGCCCAGGCCGGCGGTGCGCGCCGTCCGCCCCGTCGTCGGCACCGTCAGCGTCCCCGGGTCGAAGAGCCTGACCAACCGCGCCCTCCTCCTGGGGGCCCTGGCCGAGGGGACCACCGTCGTCGAGGAGGCCCTGTGGAGCGAGGACACCCGGCGCATGGTCGAGGGGCTGCGCGCCCTGGGCTTCACCGTTGAGACCGACCTCGCCGGCGGCCGGCTCGTCGTGCACGGGGCGGCCGGGCGGGTCCCGGCCGTCGAGGCCGTCGTCGACGCCGGTGACGCCGGGACGGTGGCGCGCTTCCTCACCGCCGTGGCCGCCTGCGGGCACGGCCGCTGCGTGGTGGACGGGAGCGCGCGCATGCGCCAGCGCCCCATCGGCGGCCTCGTGGAGGCGCTGCGGGCGCTCGGCGGCGACCTTGACGCCCCCACCGGCTGTCCGCCCGTGCACGTGCGCGGCCGGGGCCTGGCCGGCGGGCGCGCCGCCGTCCGGGCGGCCCGGAGCAGCCAGTTTCTTTCGGCCCTGCTCATGGCCGCGCCACTGGCCCGCAGCCCAGTCGAGCTGGAGGTGCAGGGGACGCTCCCGGCGGCGCCCTTCGTGGAGATGACGGTGCGGGTGATGGCGGCGTTCGGCGTGACGGTGGAGCGCCCGCACCCCGCCGTCTTCCGCGTGGCCCCGCAGCGCTACCGTGCCCGCCGCTACCGGGTCGAGCCCGACGCCAGCAGCGCCTCCTACTTCTTCGCCGCGGCCGCGGTCACCGCCGGGCGCGTGGAGGTGCCGGGCCTCCGCCCCGACTCGCCCCAGGGCGACCTGGCCGTCCTCGAGGTGCTGGCGCGCATGGGGTGTGCGGTGCGCTGGACGGCGGACGGTGTGGAGGTGAGCGGCCCCGCGCGGCTGCGCGGCGTGGATGCCGACCTGGGGGCCATGCCGGACATGACCCCCACCCTGGCCGCCCTCGCGCCCTTCGCCGACGGGCCGGTGCGTATCCGCGGTGTGGCCGTGGTGCGCCACCACGAGAGCGACCGCCTCCGCGCCCTGGCGCAGGAGCTGCGCCGCCTGGGGCAGGAGGTGGTCGAGCACGACGACGGGCTGGAGGTCCATCCGCGCCCGCTCCGCCCGGCGGTGGTGGAGACCCACGGCGACCACCGGCTGGCGATGGCGTTTGCGGTCACAGGGCTGCGCGCGGAGGGACTCCTGCTGCGCGGCGCGGAGTGCGTCGCCAAGACCTTCCCCGACTTCTTCGAGCGGCTGGAGGCGTTGGTCGAGGGAGGAGGTCAGACGCCCAGGTAGGTGAGGGCCACGGCCGCGTCGCTGGCCAGGGCGTCGGGGGTGCCCTCGTAGACCACCTGTCCCCGGGTCATGATGGCGACGCGGTCCAATCCGGCTCGCAGCAAGCGGCTATGACGGAGAAGGCGTGAAGGTGGCATATTGAAGATGGCATATTGATCCGCGAAGGCTTCCTCCGCCTCGACCGCTGCATTGTCATCCCAAAAGGTCAGCTACGCCCCAGAGGTGTTGCATTGACAGACAGCGCGCTAACCGCGCTGCAGTACTGTTTCTCATGGTTCCTCACCGGCGAACTTGATGTCACCTTTGCACAGTACCGGAGCAGATTACTGGAAGCGGTGGGGAAAACGTTCCAACAGGAGCCTTAAGATCATTCAAACTCCTCGTGCAACCGCCGTGAGGACTCGGATACCCCCACAGGTGATTGATTAATTCTGCCACGTCCCGGGTCACTCGCGCCGAGTCGATCGGACTCAATGTCATCTGCGAATGGGGTGTAGACGCCCGAGGCGCTGACCCGCCAGCCGCCCCAGCCTCCGACGGCGGTTTCCGAGCCCGGGCCCTTATCTGGCTTCTGACAGCAGTCTCTAGGCGCGTGCCTCAGGCTCCCGGGGCACTTCTCCCCGGTCTGCCTTTCTACACCCCACTCGGCACGGCGTCTGCGGAGAGGCTGATGATCTCGTCGGCCGGTGCGTCCTGAAGGTGCTGCGGCGTTACTGCTACCTGCGTAGTTGCGGGCAGCATCCCCGTCAGTCGATCTGCCGGTCTTCGTCCGGCTCCCGCCGGCGCGGGCGCAGCCGCGTCGCCCGGGCGACCCCGCGGGGGGTGAGCGTGTAGGCGGGCCGCCGGCCCGGCGGCGCCTCGGCTACGGTGAGCCACCCCTCCCGCAACCCGCGCAGGCAGGCCGCCCGGACGGCGGCCAGCGAGAGCCCGGTCCGCAGCGGGAGGTCGTACAGGCTGACCGCGCGCCGGAACCAGGCGCCGGCATCGTAGAGGGCGCCGAGGACCGCGTCGAGGTCGTCGCCCTGCCTCGTCTCGCCGTTGCCGTCCCGCCCCGCCTCTGGCGCCTGCGGCCCCTCAGGCGGTTCGTGCCTGGACTCCTCCACGGTCCTCGCACTCCCTCCGATCGTTCGGGTGCGCTGCGGCCCGCCCGCTGGGGGTGGTGCCGGTGGTGCGGCGGGTGCTGGCACAGGTGACGACGACAGGGCGAACCACGACGGTATGCCCGGCGGGGCTACCGGCGAGACGGCCTCTGGGAAGATCACTGCCACAGGACATCTGGACACCCCACCGGGGTCCGGGCTCAGTCGGCCGTGACCGTGGCCTGGCACGGGCCCATTCGGAGGAGCCCGGTGTCTCCGTTCGCGCAGCGCTTCTATCCATAGGGGGTTGACGCTCGTGCTATAATCCCTGCACACAGGTGCATACCGGCCGCCGAGGATCGGGAAGAGTACCGGCGGGGAAGGTGCCCGGAAGGGCCACCGGGGGGCGCGCCAGGCGCCCGAAGGTGCGAGCGAGCCGCGCAGCGGTGGGAGCGCGGTACCGGATCCGCCGGGAATGGGCCCGGGAGGCAGGGCGTCAACGAGTGCCGGGGTGATGTCTGCCGCATGGCGCGGCAGGCGCCCGGAATCGACGGTGGCACCGCGGGAGTCAGACTCTCGTCCTCGACAGGCGAGAGTCTGTCGTTTTTTCGGGCGGCGGGAACGGTCAGAGGGGGGCCGCAGGGGATGATCGTCGTGATGGAGCCGGGAGCCACGCAGGCGCAGATTGAGGGTGTGGTGCAGAAAATCAAGGCGGCGGGGCTGGGGACGCACCTCTCCGTCGGGACGGAGCGGACCGTCATCGGTGTGGTCGGCGACAGCCACACCAAGGAGTTGCTGCGCGACGCGCTCGAGGCGGCGCCGGGCGTGGAGAAGGTCGTCCGCATCCTCCAGCCCTTCAAGCTGGTGAGCCGCGAGTTCCGCCCGCACGACACCATCGTGCGGGTGGGCCCGGCGGCCATCGGCGGCACCCGCGTGGCCGTCATCGCCGGACCCTGTTCCGTGGAGAGCCGCGACCAGATCCTCCGCACGGCGGAGGCGGTGAAAGCCGCGGGGGCGACGCTCCTGCGCGGCGGGGCCTTCAAGCCCCGCACCTCGCCCTACTCGTTCCAGGGGCTCGAGGAGGAGGGGCTGCGGTTGCTGGCCCAGGCGCGCGAGCGCACCGGCCTGCCGGTGGTCACCGAGGCCATGGATGCCGCGCAGCTGCGCATCGTCGCCGAGTACGCCGACATGATCCAGATCGGCGCCCGCAACATGCAGAACTACCCGCTGCTGCGCGACGCCGGCCGGGTGGGCAAGCCGGTGCTGCTGAAGCGCGGGCCGGGGGCGACCGTGGAAGAGCTGCTGCTGGCCGCCGAGTACATCATGAACGAGGGGAACTACGAGGTCGTCCTCTGCGAGCGCGGGGTGCGCGGGTTCGGCAACTACACCCGCTACACGCTGGACCTCTCCGCCGTCCCCGTCCTCCAGCACCTGACCCACCTGCCGGTGATCGTGGACCCGAGCCACGCCACCGGGAAGTGGCGGTACGTCGAGCCGATGGCCCTGGCCGCGGTGGCCGCCGGCGCGGACGGCATCACGGTGGAGGTGCACCCGGAGCCGGACCGCGCCCTCAGCGACGGGCCGCAGTCCCTCACGCCGGAGAACTTCGCCAGGCTGATGACCCGGCTGCGCCCGGTGGCGGCGGCGGTGGGACGGGAGGCCTGACCTGGCCAGCCGCTGCGTCGCGGTCGTCGGGCTGGGGCTGGTCGGCGGCTCGCTGGGGATGGGGTTGCGGCGGGCCGGGTGGGCGGTGGTCGGGGTCGACCGCGACCCCGCCGTGGCAGAGGCGGCGGTGGCCCGCGGGGCGGCGGACGAGGCGGGCACCGACCTGCGGGCGGTGGGCGGGGCGGAGGTGACGGTCGTGGCGGTGCCGCTGGCGGCCATCGTGCCGGTGGCCCGGGCGGCGGCGGCGCACATGCGGCCGGGGGCGGTCCTCACCGACACGGGGAGCGTGAAGGCCCCGGTGGTGGCCGCGCTGGCCGGGCTGCCGCGCGTGCGCTTCGTCGGCGGCCACCCGATGTTCGGATCGGAAGGGGAGGGGATCGCGGCGGCGGAGGCCTCGCTCCTGCCGGGCCGGCCGTACGTGCTGACGCCGGTGGAGGGGACCGACCCGGAGGCGGTGGGCGTGGTGGAAGCCCTGGTGCGCTCGCTGGCGATGCAGCCGGTGCGCCTGCCGCCCGAGGCGCACGACCGGCTGGCCGCGCAGGTGAGCCACCTGCCCTACCTGGTGGCACTGGCGCTGGCCGAGGCAGTGGAGGAGGAGGCCCGGGCCATCGCCGGCCCCGCCTTCCGGGAGATGACCCGGGTGGCCCGCAGCCCGCGACCGATGTGGGCGGCCATCGCGCGCGCCAACCGTGAGGCCATCCTGGCGGCGCTGGACCGGTTCCAGGAGCAGCTGGCGGCGCTGCGCGCCGCGGTGGCGTCGGCGCGGCTGCACGAGGACCACCCGCACGCTGGGGACGTCACGCGCTCCGGAGACGGCGCGCGCCCCGGGGCGGCCGCGCACGGAGACGCCGCGCGCCAGGAGGACGCCACGAGGGAGGGCGGCTGATGCGGCTGGAGATCGAACCGACGAAGACGGAGTTCCTCTCGCGCCTGCGGGAGGGCAACCTGGTCCCGGTCTGGGGCGACCTGCCGGCCGACCTGGAGACGCCGATCTCCGCCTTCCTCAAGCTGCGCCGCGGCCGTCCCGTCGGCGGGGCGCTGGAGGAGGCGTTCCTCCTGGAGAGCGTGGAGGGCGGCGAGCGCATCGGCCGCTACTCCTTCCTGGGTGTCGGCCCCTTCCTCACCCTGCGCGCCTGGGGCCGGCGGGTGGAGCTGCGCGCGGACGGGCGCGTGGAGGAAGTGGACGGCGACCCCACCCAGGTGTTGCGCGAGGTGCTGGCCCGCTACCGCCCCGCGCCGGTCGCGGGCTTCCCGCGCTTCTTCGGCGGCGCGGTGGGCTACTTCGGCTACGACCTGGTGCGCCAGTGGGAGCGCCTGCCGCACCGTCCGCCCGACGATCTGGGCCTCCCCGACTGCTACCTGGTCTTTGCGGACGCGGTGGTGGTCTTCGACCACCTGAAGCACACCATCCGCATCGTGGCCAACGGCTTCGCCGACGGCGCGGGCACGGGCGCGGCCGCCTACCAGCGGGCGGTGGAGCGCGTGGAGGGGTTGTACGAACGGCTGCGCCGGCCGATCGTCCTGCCAGAACCGGCGGGGCGGGTGGACCCCGTGCCGCAGACGACCATGCCGGTGGGGCAGTTCGTGGAGGCGGTGGCGCGGGCGAAGGAGTACGTGCGGGCGGGGGACATCTTCCAGGTGGTCCTCTCCCGCCGCTTCGCCCTGGAGGTGCCGGGGGTGGACCCGCTGGACGTCTACCGCGCCCTGCGGACGGTGAACCCCTCCCCCTACATGTTCTTCCTGGACTTCGACGGCGTGCAGCTCGCCGGCTCCTCGCCGGAGCTGCTGGTCCGGCTGGAGGGGGACGTGGTGGAGACGCGGCCGCTGGCCGGCACCCGGCCGCGCGGCCGCGACGAGTTCGAGGACCGCCGCTACGAGGCGGACCTGCTGGCCGACGAGAAGGAGCGGGCCGAGCACGTGATGCTGGTGGACCTGGGGCGCAACGACCTGGGCCGGGTCTGCCGCTACGGCACGGTGGAGGTCCCCGAGCTCATGGCGGTGGAGCGCTTCTCCCACGTCATGCACATCGTCAGCGACGTCCGCGGCCGGCTGCGCGCGGGGCTGGATGCGGTGGACGTGCTGCGGGCCGCCTTCCCCGCGGGGACGGTGACCGGGGCGCCCAAGGTGCGGGCCATGGAGATCATCGACGAGCTGGAGCCGGTGGCGCGCGGGCCCTATGCGGGGGCGGTGGGGTACATCGGCTTTTCCGGGACGATGGACACTTGCATCACCATCCGCACGCTGGTGCTGACCGGCGGGCGGGCCTACGTGCAGGCCGGGGCGGGCGTGGTGTGGGACTCCGTGCCGGAGCGGGAGTACGTGGAGACGGTGAACAAGGCGAAGGCGCTGGTGCGGGCCCTCGAGCTGGCCGGCCGGCGCTACCGGGAGGCGGAGCGCGACGCGGCCGTCCGCGCCGCCGCGCCCGCGGCCGTGCCGGTCCCCGGCGGGGAGGGACGTTGATGCCGACCGTGGTGGTGCTCGACAACTACGACTCCTTTGCCTACAACCTGGTGCAGTACCTGGGCGAGCTGGGCCAGGGCGCCTTCGACGTGGCCGTCTTCCGCAACGACGCGGTGGACGTCCCCACGCTGGCGGGGATGCGTCCGGCGGCCATCGTCATCTCGCCGGGCCCGGGCACGCCGGAGGACGCGGGCATCGGGCTGGAGGTCTTGCGCCGGCTGGGCCCCACCACGCCGGTCCTGGGGGTGTGCCTGGGGCACCAGTGCATCGGGGCCGCCTACGGCGGCGTGGTGCGGCGGGGGACGGTGCCGGTGCACGGCAAGACCTCGCGCATCCACCACGACGGGCGCACCCTCTTCGAGGGCGTTCCCAACCCCTTCGAGGCCACCCGCTACCACTCGCTGATCGTGGACCGCGCGGGGCTGCCCGACGTCCTGGAGGTCAGCGCCTGGCTGGAGGACGGCACCATCATGGGGCTGCGGCACCGCGCCCATCCGGTGGAGGGGGTGCAGTTCCACCCCGAGTCCATCCTCACCGCGCCGGGGAAGCAGATCCTGCGCAACTTCCTGCAGCGGGCCGGGCTGGCGGTGCGGCCGGCGACGGTAGTGCCGTAGGCGGGGACCGGCGGGCGCCGCGGCAGAGGCGCACGGGGAGGGGCGGACGATGGAACTCAAAGAGGCCATCCGGAAGGCGGTGGAACGGCAGGACCTCAGCGAGGCGGAGGCGCACGACGCGCTGGGGGTGATCATGGACGGCCAGGCCACCCCGGCGCAGATCGCCGCGCTCATCACCGCCCTGCGCATGAAGGGGGAGACGGTGGAGGAGATCGCCGGCTTCGCCCGGGGGATGCGCGAGCGGGCCCAGCGCATCCGCCCGCGGGTGGACGGCCTGGTCGACGTCGTGGGCACCGGCGGCGACCGCATCTCCACCTTCAACGTCTCCACGACCGCGGCCTTCGTCGTGGCCGGGGCCGGGGCGTACGTGGCCAAGCACGGCAACCGCGCCGTGAGCCGGCGCTGCGGGGCCGCGGACGTCCTGGAGGCGCTGGGGGTGAACATCCAGGTCGCGCCCGAGGTCGTAGAGCGGTGCGTCGAGGACATCGGCATGGGCTTCCTCTTCGCCCCGCTCTACCACCCGGCGATGAAGCACGCCGTGGGGCCGCGGCGGGAGATCGGCATCCGCACCGTCTTCAACATCCTGGGGCCGCTCACCAACCCCGCCGGCGCGCGCCACCTGCTGGTGGGCGTCTACGACCCGGCCCTCACCGAGCTGCTGGCGCAGGTGCTGCTGGAGCTGGGGGTGCGCCGGGCCCTGGTGGTGCACGGGGACGGCATGGACGAGGTGAGCACGCTCGGCCCCACCCGGGTGGCGGAGGCGCGGGACGGGCGGGTGCGCACCTACACCGTCGAGCCGGAGTCCCTCGGCCTGCCCCGCCCCGCCCCCGAGGCCATCGCCGGCGGGGCGCCGGAGGAGAACGCGCGCGTCGCCGAGGCGGTCCTGCGCGGCGAGCGCGGGGCGCCCCGCGATCTGGTCCTGCTGAACGCCGCGGCGGGGCTGGTGGCGGCCGACCTGGCGGAGGACCTGCGCGAGGGCCTGGCCCTGGCGGTGCGAGCCGTCGATTCGGGGGCGGCCTACGAGCGGCTGGAGGCGCTGCGCGCCCGCACCCGCGCGGAGGCCGTGGTGTAAGGGTGGGAGTGGACGCCCGTGGATGCGGAGGCGGCCGCGTGAGCGCACCCCCGTCGGTCCTGGAGACGATCGCCGCGCACAAGCGCGCGGAGGTGGCCGCCGCGCGCGCCCACGTCTCCGACGCGGAGGTGCGGCGCCGCGCCGCGGCGGCGCCGGCGCCCCGCGACTTCGCGGGGGCGCTGCGGGGGGCGGGGTTCGGGGTCATCGCCGAGATCAAGCGCGCCTCGCCCTCCGCCGGGACGCTGGGCGACGTCCCCTCCCCCGCCGCCCTCGCCCGCGCCTACGCGGACGGCGGTGCCGCCGCGCTCTCGGTGGTCACCGACGCGCGCTTCTTCCGCGGGCGGCCGGAGGACCTCCAGGAGGCCCGCGCGGCCGTGGACCTGCCGGTGCTGCGCAAGGACTTCGTCCTGGAGCCCTACCAGGTCTACGAGGCGCGGGCGCTGGGGGCGGACGCCGTCCTCCTCATCGCCGCCCTGCTGGAAGTGGAGGCGCTGGCGATGCTGCGGCGCCTGGCCGCCGAGCTGGGGATGGCGGCGCTCGTCGAGGTCCACACCGTTGAGGAGGCCCGGCGGGCGCGCGCGGCGGGGGCGGAGCTCGTCGGGGTGAACAACCGCGACCTGCGCACCTTCACCGTCGACCTGGAGACGACACGGCGGCTGGCGCCCCTGCTGCCGCCCGGCGCGGTGCGGGTGGCGGAGAGCGGGATCGGCGGACCGGCGGACGTGGCGCGCCTACGCCCCTACGTCGACGCGGTCCTGGTGGGGAGCGCGCTGGTGCGCAGCCCGGACCCCGCCGACCTGGTGCGCCGGATGCGCCTGGCGGCCGCCGACGTGCCCGTCGGGCCGCACGCCCGGGTGCCGGGCCGCGGCGGGAGGACGGACGGATGAGGGACGGAGGGATGGACCGGTGAAGAGGGGACGGCTGCTGACGGGGGACCGCCCGACCGGCAAGCTCCACCTGGGGCACTACGTCGGGACGCTGGCCAACCGGGTGCGCCTGCAGGACCAGTACGAGTGCTTCTTCTTCCTGGCCGACTACCACTTGCTCACCACGCGGCTGGAAGGGCTGGACGAAGTCGAACAGAACATCCGCGAGATCGTGCTGGACTACCTCAGCGTCGGCATCGACCCGCAGCGCAGCACGATCTTCGTCCAGTCCAAGGTCCCCCAGATCCCGGAGATCGCGCTGGTCTTCTCCATGCTGGTCACCGTCCCGCGGGCGCAGCGGGTGCCCACGCTGAAGGAGGTCATGCGCGACCTGCAGATCGCCCAGCCGTCGGTGGGCCTGCTGGCCTACCCCATCCTGCAGGCGGCGGACATCCTCTCGGTGCGCGCGGAGATCGTCCCCGTGGGGCGGGACCAGGCCTCCCACCTGGAGCTGACCCGGGAGATCGCCCGGCGCTTCAACGAGACCTTCGGGCCGGTCTTCCCCGAGCCGCAGACCCTCCTCGGGGACGTGCCGGTGCTGCCGGGGATCGACGGCAAGGCCAAGATGAGCAAGTCCCTCGGCAACGCCATCTACCTCTCCGACGACGAGGCCACGGTGACGCAGAAGGTCATGCGCATGTACACCGACCCGACCCGCATCCACCCCACCGACCCGGGGCACGTAGAGGGCAACCCCGTCTTCATCTACCACGACGCCTTCAACGCCGACCGCGCCGAGGTGGAGGAGCTGAAGGCCCGTTACCGCCAGGGGCGCGTGGGGGACGTGGAGGTGAAGCAGCGCCTGGCCCGGGCCCTCAACGCCTTCCTCGAGCCCATCCGGGAGCGCCGTCGTCGCTACGAGGCGATGCGCGACGCCGTGGACGACATCCTGGCGGCGGGCTGCCGCCATGCCCGGGAGGAGGCGGCGGTCACGCTGGAGCTGATGAAGGCGGCGATGAAGTTCGACTACTTCCCCGAGGCGGCCCCGGTGCGGGCCGGCTAGAACGTGCCCCGCGTCCGCGTGAAGATCTGCGGGGTGCAGGACCCCGCCACCGCCGAGGCGGCCGCGACGGCCGGGGCGGACGCGGTGGGGCTGGTCTTCGCGGAGAGCCGCCGCCGGGTCACGGTGGCGCAGGCCACCGCCATCGCTCGGGCGCTGCCGCCCTTCGTGGCGGCGGTGGGGGTGTTCGTGGACGCGCCCCTCGAGGAGGTCCTGGCGCTGGCGCACGGGGTGCCGCTGGACGCGGTGCAGCTCCACGGCGAGGAGAGCCCCGAGGAGGTGGAGGCGCTGCGGGCGCAGGGGCTGCGCGTCATCAAGGCGGTGCGCGTGGGGGAGGAGGATAGTGCGGCCGTTGTCAGGGCGGCCGTGGAGCGCTTCTCTCGGGCGTCGGCCATCCTCCTGGACAGCAGGGGAGAGGGCGTGGCCGGGGGGAGCGGGCGCCCCTTCCCCTGGGCGGTGGGTGAAGGGCTGAGCGCCAGGATGCCCGTCATCGTGTCCGGCGGGTTGCGGGCGGAGACGGTGCCGGAGGCGCTGACGCGCCTCCGGCCCTACGGGGTCGACGTGAGCAGCGGGGTGGAGCGCGACGGGCGCAAGGACCCGGAGGCCATCCGCGCCTTCGTGGCGGCCGTGCGCGCCTGGGAGTGCGCGCAGCGCTGACTGGAGGAGGGCACGTATGGACCGATCGCCCGTGACCTCGCCGCCGGGCCGGCGCGGGTACTTCGGATCCTACGGCGGGCGGTTCGTGCCGGAGACGGTCATCCCGGCGCTGGAGGAGCTGGAAGCGGCCTACGCGACGCTCTCACGCGACGCCGGCTTCCAGGAGACCTACGCCCGCTACCTGCGCGACTACTGCGGCCGCCCCACTCCCCTCTTCTCCGCCGCGCGGCTCTCCGCCGCGCTCGGCGGCCTGCGCGTCTACCTGAAGCGCGAGGACCTGCTGCACACGGGCGCCCACAAGATCAACAACGCCCTCGGGCAGGCCCTGCTGGCCCGCGCCATGGGCAAGCGCCGCATCATCGCCGAGACCGGCGCCGGGCAGCACGGCGTGGCCACGGCCACGGCGGCGGCGCTGCTGGGGCTGGAGTGCCACGTCTACATGGGCACCGAGGACATGGCCCGCCAGCGCCTCAACGTCGTGCGCATGCGCCTGCTGGGCGCCGAGGTGATCCCCGTGGACGGGGGCAGCCGCACGCTGAAGGACGCCATCAACGAGGCGCTGCGCGACTGGGTGACCAACGTCCGCACCACCTTCTACGTCATCGGCTCCGTCGTGGGCCCCCACCCCTACCCGACCATCGTGCGGGACTTCCAGGCGGTGATCGGCCGCGAGGCCCGCGCCCAGGTGCTGGAGGCCGCGGGCCGCCTGCCCGACGCGGCCGTGGCCTGCGTGGGCGGCGGCAGCAACGCCATCGGGCTGTTCCACGCCTTCCGCGACGACCCGGTGCGCCTCGTCGGCGTGGAGGCCGGCGGCGCGGGGCTGGCCAGCGGGGCGCACGCCGCCACGCTGGTGGCCGGCCGGCCCGGCATCCTCCACGGCGCCTTCTCCTACCTGCTGCAGGACGCCAGCGGGCAGGTGCGCGAGACCCACTCCATCTCCGCCGGGCTCGACTATCCGGGGGTGGGACCGGAGCACGCCTACCTGAAGGAGACGGGACGGGCGGAGTACGTGGCGGTCACGGACGCGGAGGCGCTGGAGGGGTTCCGCCTGCTGGCCCGCACCGAGGGGATCCTGCCGGCGCTGGAGCCGGCGCACGCCGTGGCCTACCTGCCGCGTCTGGCGGCGTCGCTCCCGCCGGAGGCGGTGGTGGTGCTGGGGCTCTCGGGGCGCGGCGACAAGGACGTCGAGGTGGTGGCGCGGGCGGTGGGGGAGGACGCCACGGCGGTCGTGGACGGCGCGCACCCGGTGCCGGCCCTCGCGGAGCGGGAGCCCCGCCGGTGAGCCGCCTGGGGGAGCGCTTCGCCGGCCTGGACGGGCGGCCGGCCCTCATCCCCTTCCTCATGGCCGGCGACCCGGATCTGGAGGCGAGCGGGCGGCTGCTGCGGGCGGTGGCCCGCGTGGGCGACATCGTCGAGGTGGGCGTGCCCTTCTCCGACCCCATCGCCGACGGTCCCACGAACCAGCGGGCGGCGCAGCGCGCCCTCGCCGGCGGCGTCACCCTGGGTGCCGTACTCGAGCTGGTGCGCGCGCTGGCCCGCGACGTCCCCGTCCCCGTGGTGCTCCTCACCTACGCCAACCCGGTCGCCCAGTACGGGTGGGAGCGCTTCTGCCGCGACGCGCGCGCGGCGGGCGTGGACGGCGTGGTGGTGCCCGACCTCCCGGCCGACGAGGCCGACCCGCTCCTGGCGCCCGCCCGCCACCACGGACTGGACACGGTCTTCCTGGTGGCCCCCACCACCTCGGAGCCGCGCCTGCGCCTGGCCGCATCCCGCTCCACCGGGTTCGTCTACTGCGTCTCGCTCACCGGGGTGACCGGGGTGCGCCGCGCAGTGCCGCCCGAGGCGGTGGACCTCCTGCGCCGCGTGAAGGCGGTCACGCCTCTCCCGGCCTGCGCCGGGTTCGGGATCGCCACGCCGGAGCAGGCGGCGGCCGTGGGGGCGGCAGCCGACGGGGTGATCGTCGGCAGCGCCCTGGTGGACCTGGTCGAGCAGCTGGGTGCGGCGGCGGAGGGGCCGCTGGTGGAGCTCTTGACCCGCGTGCGCGCGGCGCTGGTCAGGACGTCGCCCGCGCCTCAGGCCTGACGGTCGAGGCGCCCGCCACGGCGCGGGCGGGCCGTGACGCCGGGTTCAGCCATCCCTCGAAGTCCGCGCCCAGCACCGAGAGCAGGAGGGTCACAGCGGCCACCCCGAGGGCCGGCGGCATCGCCCACCACAACCAGGTGGACCCGAGGAAGAGCAGCGGGTAGCTGAACGCGCCGTGCAGCACCGTGCCCCAGCTGGGCGCGTTGGGATCGCCGAGCCCCATCAGCGCCAGCGCGGCCTCCATGAGGATGGCCCAGCGCACCGTGAGCAGGAACTTGGTCCACAGCGTGGGGGCCACTTCGGGCAGGAGGCAGGTGCGCAGGATGCGCCCGGGACCGGCTCCCAGTGCCCGGGCCGCGGCGACGTAGTCGCGCCGGGCGGCGCTGAGCGCCTGCGCCCGCACCACCCGGGCGAAGGCCGGCCAGGCCACCACCGCCAGCGCGGCCACCAGGTGCCAGAGCCCGGGGCCGAGCAGCGCCAGCACCAGGACCACGAGCGGCAGGTGGGGGACGGCGAGGAGGGCGTCGGTGAGGGCCAGCAGGGTCGGGCGGCCCGCCGGCCAGGTGACGGAGAGGAGTCCGACGCCGCCGGAGATGATCGTCGAGCACCCCGCCACCGCGAACCCGACGAGGAGCGACGCGCGCGCCCCGTGCAACCACTGGCTCCAGAGATCCTGCCCCAGGTCGTTCGTCCCGAGCGGATGTCCCGGACCCGGCGGCATGAGCGGGGCCGCCACCATCGCCCGCGGCGGGTAGGGGCTCAGCGCATCCGCAAGCAGGGTGGCCAGCAGCAGCCCGCCCAGTCCGAGAAGCGCCGGCAGGGTCCCTCCGGTGAGCGTGTGGCGCACCAGGCGCCGCAGACCCGTCACGCCCGCCGCTCCCGCAACCGTGGGTCGAGGCGGGCGGCCGCCGCGTCCAGGAGGAAGGTCGCGGTGAGGACGGCGGCGCTCGCCACCAGGAAGATCCCCTGCAGGACCGGGTAGTCGCGGCGCGCCACGGCCTCGAAGAGGAGCAGCCCCATCCCCGGGTAGGCGAAGATGCGCTCGACCACCGCCGCGCCGGTGACGGCGAAGGCCATCCGCAGGCCCGCCAGCGTCAACAGCGGCGGCA
>JAVHLY010000015.1 GCA_031081585.1 Armatimonadota bacterium | reverse complement strand
GTCAAGGTACAACTTCGAGAATACTCCTCACGCAGCATAGACTAAGCAAAATATCGAACATATGAACGAATTATTTGTAGGCTGATCTATCGAACGAAATACGAACAGAACTCGGTCCGGACCGAGTTCTGTTCGGTATCCTGTTCGGTATTCCGAGGAATCCGAGCTTCTGGGGAGGCCCCAGAGGTGTGGACGTCAGCTCACAGGATGGCCATGGTCGTCTGCGGGTTGAAGAGGTGCATCTTGCGCATGTTGAAGACGATCTCCGCCGGGCGGCCCATCTGCGCCTGGCTGTGCGCGTCCACCCGCGCGATCACCTGCTGGTCGCCCACCGTCACGTAGAGGATGATGTCCGACCCCAGCGGTTCGTGGACGTCCACCATCCCCCGCACCGTCCACTCGGGCGGCGCGTCAGGCTGCAGCGCCCGGTCGCCGATGTCCTCGGGCCGGATGCCGAAGACCACCTCCTGTCCCAGCCACTCCCGCACGTGCGGCGTCAGGTCGGCCGGGACTGGCAGGCGCAGCCCGTTCGCCGCCACCTCCACGCGCCCGTTGCGGTCCTCCAGCCGCGCCCGCAGGAAGTTCATCGAGGGGCTGCCGATGAAACCGGCCACGAAGAGGTTGGCCGGGCGCTCGTAGAGGTTGAGCGGGGTGTCCACCTGCTGCACCACCCCCTCGTTCAGCACCACGATCCGGTCGCCCATGGTCATGGCCTCCACCTGGTCGTGGGTGACGTAGACGGTCGTCGTCTGCAACCGGGCGTGCAGCTTCTTGATTTCCGCGCGCGTGTGTACGCGCAGCTTGGCGTCCAGGTTGCTGAGCGGCTCGTCCATGAGGAAGACCTGCGGGTCGCGCACGATGGCCCGCCCCAGGGCGACGCGCTGGCGCTGGCCGCCGGAGAGCTGCTTGGGCTTCCGGTGGAGCAGGCCCTCGATCCCCAGCAGCGCCGCCGCCTCGCGCACCCGGCGGTCGATCTCCGCCTTCGGGTACTTGCGCAGGCGCAGCCCGAAGGCCATGTTGTCGTAGACCGACATGTGCGGGTAGAGCGCGTAGTTCTGGAAGACCATGGCGATGTCGCGGTCCTTGGGCGGGACGTCGTTCACCAGGCGGTTGCCGATGTAGATGTTGCCCTCGGTGAGCTCCTCCAGGCCGGCGATCAGGCGCAGACAGGTCGTCTTGCCGCACCCGGACGGCCCGACGAGCACCGTGAACTCCTTGTCCGGGATCTCCAGCGTGACGCGGTTGACGGCCGTGACGTTGCCGAACCGCTTGACCACGTTCTCGAGCCGCACCTCTGCCACCGATCCTCACCTGCCTCCGTGCCTGCCCGGGATCCTAGTGAGGAGTTCCACTCAACCGCCGCTTTACCTCGTCGATAACGGGGACCGGCATGGGGTCGACCCCCCGGAGCAGGGCCAGGTAGACGCTGGTGAAGTCTCCCAGGAGGACCAGGGAGAGGAGGCGGCTCAGCCGCCCGTCGCCCCGGGCCACCACCTCCTCGACCGCCGCCGCGCCGGCAAACGCCACCTCCCGGGTCGCCCCGATCCGCTGGCGCCGCTCGTCGGGCTCGTCGGGTTCGCGAAGGAGGACTACCACCGTCCGTCCCGCCGCCGCCCCGTCCGTCCAGCCCACCGTCTCGTTGTGGCTCGCCTCCGGGAACGCTCCCCAGTGGGCCAGGGTCTTCGCGTTCTCGTTGAACTGGCACTTCCACCGATAGGCCACCGCGCCGAGAGCCGACGAGGCCCCGTACACCGCCGGCGTGCGCTCCCCCAGGGTGGCGGCCAGCCGCTTGGCCGGGTTGCGCGCCAGCGGCACCTCCGGCCCCAGCTCCGCCGCCAGGTCCCGGAGCACCGCGGCGGCCTCGCGCCACTCCCCGCTCAACTCCCCCAGGTGGGTCAGCCGCCGCAGGGCGCTCACCATCGGCAGGAAGAGGTAAGGCAGCGCCGCGCGCGGCGGCAGGCCGGCGGGGACGCGCACCAGCGGGTCGCCGTGACGCTCCGCCTCGGCGGCCAGCGTGCCCCCGGAGGTGATGACGATGGCGGGCGCCCGAGCCGCCTTGGCCGCGCGGTAGGCGGCCAGCGTCTCCGCCGTCTCGCCGGAGTAGGAGCAGGCGAAGAGCAGGGTCTGCGGCCCCACCGCGGCCGGTAGCACGCTGTCCTTCACGACCACGACGGGCACGGGAAAGGTGGGCGCCAGCAGGGCGGCCAGCAGGTCCCCGCCCACGCCCGAACCGCCCATCCCCAGCACGGCCACGGCAGTGGACTCCAGCGCGGCCGGCAGGCGGAGCCGCATCCCCAACAGCCACGCCTCCTCCCCCATGGCCGGGAAGCGGGCCACGAGCCCCACCATGCCGCCGGGGTCGCGCCACCGGTAGGTCGCGGGGTCGTCCAGCGGGTGCATGCCACCAGGTATTATAGGGACAATGCCGAGCCACACCGAGGTGCGCCGCCTCCTGGACCTGCGCCGTCGTCTGCGCACGGCCCTGCCCCACCTCTCCCCGCGGCGGCGTGCCGCCCTCCTGCACGAGATCGCCGAGACCCGCCGCCGGCTCGTCCCCGGCGTCCACGACCCCTTCCCCGAGCTGACGCCGGGCGAGGTGCAGCGGGAGCTGCGCTGGATGATCAACACCCTCTCGCTGACCGAGGCCGAGCTGGCGGTCCAGGCCCTGGAGCGGCTGCAGCGCCTCCCCGTCGGCCGGGTGGCGCGCGCGGCGCCGTGACGGGCCCGGCGTGAAGGTCCTCGTCACCGGGGGAGCCGGCTTCATCGGTTCGCACGTCGTCGCGGCCTACCGGGCCGCCGGGCACGACGTGGCGGTGGTGGACACGCTGGTGACCGGCCGCGCCGAGCACCTCCCCGACGGGGTCCGGCTCTACCGCGTCGACATCACCGACCCGGGCCTCGACGAGGTCTTCGCGCGAGAACGGCCGGAGGTGGTCAACCACCACGCCGCCCGGGCCTCCGTCACCGCGTCGGTGCGCGACCCGGCCGCGGACGCCCGGGTGAACGTGCTGGGGACCATCAACGTCCTGGAGCAGGCCCGCCGCGCCGGGGTGCGCCGTTTCCTCTTCGCCTCCACCGGCGGAGCGCTGTACGGCGAGCCGGAGGCCATCCCGGTGGGGCTCGACCACCCCGTCCGCCCCCTCAGCCCCTACGGCGCCGCCAAGGCCGCCGCCGAGACCTACGTGGCGCTGTACGAACGGCTCTTCGGCTTGCCGGCGGTGATCCTGCGCTACGCCAACGTCTACGGCCCGCACCAGGACCCGCATGGGGAAGCCGGGGTGGTGGCCATCTTCGCCGAAGCGATGCTGGCCGGCCGCGCCCCCACCATCCACGGCGACGGGACGCAGACCCGCGACTTCGTCTACGTCGAAGATGTGGCCCGCCTCAACGTGCTCGTCACGGAGCGGGCGCTCGCAGGAGTCTTCCACGTGGCCACCGGGGTCGAGGTGAGGGTGAACGAGATCCACGAGCGCCTCGCCGCCCTCACCGGCTACGCCGGGGCGCCGCAGCACGGCCCGCCGCGGCCGGGCGAGGTCTACCGCATCGCCCTCGACCCGTCCGAGACGGTCCGGCGCCTGGGGTGGCGCGCCGCGGTCTCGCTGGAGGAGGGGTTGCGGCGCACGGTGGAGTGGTTCCGGGCGCGGGCTGCACCCGGCCATGCCCGGTGAGACCGCCGACCTCGTCCGCCTCGCGGTCCACTGCGGCGTCCTGCCCGCCTACGTCGACGCGTCCGGGCGTCGCCGCGTCGTCCCCCGCGAGACCCTCCTCCAGGTCCTGCGGATCCTGGGCGCTCCGCTCACGCGCGCGGCGGAGGCCTCCGAGGCGCTGCGCGCGGTCGGCAGCCAGGCGGCCGCGCGCCTGTGCGAACCCGTGCTCGTCGCCTGGGCAGGGCGGCTGCGGGTGACGGTGGCTGGCGATGGGGGCGGCAGGGCGGGCGGTGGGGGCGCGCGCGGTGGGGAGTGGCACCTCGAGCTCGAAGACGGTGGGCGGCTCGAGGGACGCGTGGAGGGAGGCCGGCCGCTGCTCCTGGAACACCTGCCCACCGGCTACCACCACCTCCGCCTGCAGGTCGGGCGGCGCCGGGGAGCGGCGCTCGTCATCGCCGCCCCCCGGCGCGTGTGGACCTTTCCACCGCAGACGCGCCTGTGGGGCGTCTTCGTCCCGCTGTACGCCCTGTGGTCCGCCCGCGAACCGGTGGCGCACGTCGGAGGGCTGGGGGCGGTCCTCGAGTGGGTGAACGGCCTCGGCGGAGGTGTCGTGGCCACCCTCCCGCTGCTGGCCGCCTTCCTCGACGAGCCCTTCGAGCCGAGCCCCTATGCACCGGTCAGCCGGCTCTGCTGGAACGAGCTGTACGTCGACGTCGCCCGCGCGCCGGAGCTGGCCGGGTGCGCCGAGGCGCAAGAGCACCTGCGCCGGCGGCGTCCTGCGACGGGGCGCCTCGTCGACCTCCCGGCGGAAATGGCGGCGCAGCGTGCGGTCCTGCAGGCACTGGCCCGGTGCGCCTTCGCCGACCCGAGCCGCCGCGAGATGCTGGAGGCGTGGGCGCGGGGCCACCCCGTCCTGGCCGATTACGCCCGCTTCCGCGCCGCCCTGGAGCGGCAGCGACGTCCCTGGCGGGAGTGGCCGGCGCCGCTGCGCGACGGCACCGTGCGGCCGGGCGACCACGACGAGGCCGCCTACCACACCTACCTCTACGCGCAGTGGCTGGCCGAGACCCAGATCGCCGCCCTGGCCCGCCGCGCCCGAGAGCGCGGCCCCGGCCTCTACCTCGACCTGCCGCTGGGCGTCCACCCGGACGGGTACGACGTCTGGCGGGAACGCGAGGTCTTCGCCGTGGGGGTCTCGGGCGGCGCGCCCCCGGATCCCTTCTTCACGCGCGGTCAGGTCTGGGGCTTCCCGCCGCTGCATCCGGTGCGGCTGCGCGCCCAAGGCTACCGGTACCTGGTGGCCGTGCTGCGCCACCACCTGCGCCATGCCGGGCTGCTGCGCATCGACCACGTCATGGCCCTGCACCGCCTCTTCTGGGTGCCCGAAGGGATGGAGGCGCGCGACGGAGCCTACGTGCGCTACCCGGCCGAGGAGTTGTACGCGCTGCTCTCGGTGGAGTCGCACCGCCACCGCGTCGCCATTGCGGGTGAGGACCTGGGGACGGTCCCGGGCTACATCCGGAGGGCGATGCGGCGCCACGGCCTGTACGGGATGTACGTGGCGCAGTACGAGGCCCGGCCTGCAACGCCGCCTCTGCCGCCCGTCCCGCCGCACGCCCTGGCCGGCGTGAACACCCACGACATGCCGACCTTTGCGGCGTTCTGGGCCGGACGGGACATCGCCGACCGGCAGGCCCTCGGGCTGCTCGACGCCGAGGGGGTGCGGCGGGAGCGCGAGCGGCGGGAGGCGCTGCGCCGGCACCTGGTGGCCTTCCTCCGCCGCGGCGGCTGGCTCGGGGCGGCGCCGGCGCGTCAGGCCTGGAAGGCAGGCGGGGGCACGGTGGACAGGGCCCGGACGGTGCTCCACGGAGTGCTGCGGTGGCTGGCCGCCTCCCCGGCGCACCTCCTCCTGGTCACGCTGGAGGACCTGTGGCTGGAGCGGGACCCGCAGAACGTCCCGGGGACGGGCCCGGAGCGCCCCAACTGGCGGCGCCGGCTGCGCTATCCGGCGGAGCGGTTCACGCGGCTGCCGTCGGTCGTGGCGATCCTGCAGGAGATCGACCGGATGCGCCGTGCCGCGCGCGACGTGGACGCCCGCCCGGTCATTCGCCGATGGACGGCGGCGGCCCCAGCGGAGGCGGGGTCACCTCGCCGGGCCGGTAGGGGAGAGTCCCCTTGAAGACGGCGATGGCCTGGATCAGCGCCGTCTGATTGTCGCCGTACACGACGCGGAAGGCGATACCGAGCCCCGTGTAGCGCAGCCACTCGCCGCGGACGTCCCCGGCAGGGCTGGCGAGGACCTGGTCGGGACGGCCGTAGGCGCGCCAGACCAGCAGCGGGGTGATACCGACGGTGACGAGCTCGGGCGTCTTGTAGGCGCCGCCGCAGTTCGTCTCCAGTCGGTCGGCCACCCGGGCGGCGAAGAAGACGCGCACGACGCAGCCCAGCCGCAGGGGGACCGCGGCCACCTGCGCCATGGTCATCCCCAGCCGATAGGGACCGATGCGCTGACCGGGGATGATCCAGGAATCCCCGGCGGGTCCTCCCGAAGTACTCGTCCCGGGCGCGCTCCCTGGAGCCGGCGCTGCGCCCGCAGCTGCAGGCGCCACTGCAGGCATCATGAGGAAGCTCGCCGCCAGCACGGCGACGAGCCGGGCTGCGCGGCCGCGCCTCCACACCGGCATCCCGGAGGAATCCACGGTGCACCCGTTCTCCGCCCAGTCGTCCTCCCCTGCCGTCCAGCGGCCCGCCGGTCGGGCGCCCTGGGGGTGGCTCGCCCTCCTCTGCGCGGCCGAGCTGGGGACGATGGTCACCTTCGCCAGCTACACCGCAGCCCAGCCGCTGCTGCAGCAGGCCTGGGGGCTGAACGCCGCCCAGGCGGGAGCGATCTTTGCCGCGCAGCAGGCCGGGTACACGGTCGCGGTGGTGGCGCTCAGCTCGCTCACCGACGTGGCGGGGGTCCGACGCGTCTACCTGGCCTCGGCTGCCTGGAACGCCGTGGCCGCGGCGCTCTTCAGTCTGGGGGCTTCGGGGTTCCCCTCGGCGCTGTTCCTGCGCGCGCTGGTCGGCGTCGGGCTGGCCGGCACCTACATGCCCGGCATGCGTCTGGTGGCGGAGACCTTCCCCCCACACCGCCGCGCCACGGCGCTCGGCCTCTACGTCGCCTGCTTCGGCGCGGGGACGGGTCTGTCGCTCTTCGTCTCCGGCGTGCTGCTGCCGCTCGGGGTGCGCCGGATGCTCCTCCTCACCGCCCTGGGTCCCGCCCTCGCGCTGCTGCTGGCCTGGGGGGCGGTGCGCGACCCGGTGCGGGGGGTCTCGCCGCGGCGCCCGCCCTTCCGCGCGGCGCTGCGCAACGCGGCGGCGCTGCGCTACATCGGAGCGTATGCCGCCCACAACTGGGAGCTGTTCGGGATGCGCGCCTGGATCCCCGTCTACCTGGCGGCGCTGTGGACAGCGCAGGGCCTTCCGCTGCCCGATGCCTCCCGACTGGCCACATCGGTAGGCAGCGCGGTGCTGCTGGCGGGTGCCATCAGCAACGCCGCGGGCGGCTGGGTGGGCGACCGGCTGGGCCGGCAGGCCACCGTCGTCCTGATCCTCTCCGCCTCGGCGGCCTGCTCGGCGGTGATCGGCTGGTTGCTGCCGCTCGGTCCGCGCGTCGTCCTGCCCGTGGCCGTCGTCTACGGGCTGCTGGTCACGGCCGAGTCTTCGACGCTCTCCAGCGCGGTGGCGGAGCACGCCCCGGTGGGGGCGCTCGGCACCACCATGGCGGTGCAGTCCTCGCTGGGGTTCATCGCCACGATCCTCGGGCCGGCGCTCTTCGGCCTCCTGCTCGACCGCACAGGGTGGGGGTGGGCCTTCCTCTCGCTGGCTGTCCCCCCGCTCCTGGGCGCGGCGCTGGTCGGCGCGGCCCGCCCATCCCGAGGACCGGCCGCCGCAGCTCGGCCCGGCCCAGGCCGACCCGACGCGGCGCGATCGCACTAGTTTAGTTAGCTCAGAGGCCGCTGCATGAGAACCCATCGAACGAGGCCATGTTGAGGAGCACGTCGTCCACGACAGCAGCGAGGTAGGTTACTGATAGATTCGCTATCGGTCCGCGGCAGGCGCTCCTGACCATTCGCTACGATTGAAGTCTCCGCACAACCCTCCGGAATTCCCGTCGCCATTCAGCAAGCGACCGGCGGGATCCGGCCATCTCACTGAGGAGGTCGTCGAGGAACCACTGTCGCGTAACTCGATGGCGTGGAAAGTCAATCCCCACAGCCTTGATTGAATAGTAATCAGAATAGTCTAGGAAGACGTAGCCGAGTAGTTGCCATAGATGTTCCTGCTTCACTGGTCGTTGCATCCTGGTGCGAAGTGTGGTAACGAGCTGTGGGCAGAGGACATGCTCCCTTTTCGTAAGTGACATGACCGGTCTCGACTCGTAAATCAGACAGCCCCGGGGCTCATTCTTGTCTATCTACCCGCTCTCGGTTCAGCACCGTGGGATGTCCCAGTACTTCCAGCCGTCGACGTTGAGCCACCGGTACCGCCACCCGCCCCAGGTGCCCCAGGAGCCGTACACGCCGGCGTCTGCCGCCCGGAGCGTCTGGGGAGGAAGCGCTCACCCTGCCCGGATCTTCAGGGTCTCGCCGAGCGCGCGGAAGGCGGCGGTCCACCGCTCGGCCTCCTCGGGGGGCAGGTGCTCGCTAATCCGCGGGGCGACGCTCTGCAGCAGCTCGTAGTAGCGGTTCTGGGTCTGCCAGAGGTTGATGAAGCAGGGGAGGCGGACGAAGAGGGCCGCGGTGTCGGCGACCCGGGCGAGCGCCTCCAGGTCGGCCGGGGAGTGGCGCAGGGCGTCCACAAGCGCCTCCAGCGTGCGCTGCGCGGCGAAGCCCAGCTCCCCGGCGTGCTCGGCGCTCCCGTCCAGCGACACCCCCCACGCCTGGGCCTCCCGCACCAGCGTCTCGATGCGCCCCAGGTCCGGCGGCACCTGGGCGAGGGCACGGGCCAGGTCGCGCCGCAGGACGAAGTGCAGGGCGGTGCGCAGCGCATCGGGCAGCGGGGTGTGGAGGTCGCGCAGGAAGGCCATGAGTGGGGCGTGCTGCTCGTAGATGCGCCGGTAGTGGCCTTCGGCGTCCTCCAGCGTGGCGTCGAGGACCTGCTCCAGCACCTTCCGCCGCTCGTCCTTGAAGAGGTGGCGCAGCCCGTAGGTGCCTTTCGGGAAGGCCTGGTCGATCTGCCGGATGACCTCCGGCAGGTCGCCGCGGGCGAAGGCGGCGCGCAGGGCGGTGAAGGCCTCCGCCGTGGCCTCCTCCGGGGCGGAGCCGACCCCGCCGTGCACGTTGTGGTCGCCCAGGTGCAGCACCGCGTAGGCCAGGGTCTGCGCCTCCCAGGTGATCTCCGAGATCACGCGCACGCGCCCCACCGCCAGGCGGGCGCGGCCCGCCGTCTCCACCTGCCGGTCCTCCTGCTCCACGGTGAAGGCGGCGATGCGGGCGCGGGGCGGGTACTCCTGGAAGAGCGCGCTCACGGCGAAGTGGGCCACCACCTGGGGCAGGTCCACCTGCGCCGGGGCGACGAAGCGGCGGTAGACCTCGCGGCCGTCCCCCAGTTCGGGGAGGTTGCTGCGGGCCGCGGCCAGCCGCTCCAGGAAGGGCTCCTCCAGGTGCAGGTCGAGCACGTCGGCGGCGAGCTGCAGGGCCCGGGCGGCATACTGCAGCACCTGAGTCGTCTCGATCCCCGACAGCTCGTCGAAGAACCAGCCGCAGCTCGTGTACATCAGCATGGCGTGGCGCTGCAGCTCGAGGAGCTTGAGGGCCCGCACCTGCGCGGCGTGGTCGAGGGGGGCGCGGGCGTGGCGGGCGAAAAAGGCCTCCACGCTGCGCGGCGAGCGGTCCAGGATCACGCTGATGTAGTCGTCGCGCGCGGCCCAGGGGTCGCGCAGGAGCGCCCCGGCCGCCTCGGCGTAGTGCGGGGCCAGCGCGTCGCGCAGCCAGTCGAGCGCGTCCCGCAGCGGGCGCCGCCACGCCTGGGTCCACCCCGGGTGCATCCCCGTGTTGCAGCCGCAGTCGCTGCGCCACCGTTCCACCCCGTGGGCGCAGCTCCAGGAAGTGTGCTCCACGATCTCCACCTGGTGCTCGGGCGGGTGGGTGGCCAGGTAGGCGGCGTAGTTGGTCAGGCGCGCCCACCCCTGCTCCCGGATGAGGTGGAGGGCGTAAGCCAGGGCCATGTCGCCGAAGCGGTGGTGGTGGCCGTAGGTCTCGCCGTCGGTGGCGATGTGGGCCAGCTGGCCCCCCGGGCGAGTGTCGTTGAAGATGCTCAGCAGGCGCTGCGCGAAGGCCTCGCCGCTGCTGAGCAGCCGCTCGAAGGCCACCGCCCGCGAGACCGGCCCGTCGTAGAAGAAGAGGACGATGCGCCCGCCCCCCGGCAGGCGGCACTCGTAGGGCCGCGTGGGGTCGATGCGCCCGCCGCTCACGTCGCGCCAGGGCCGCCCGAGGCGGCGGACGCGCCGCGCCTGGTGCGGGGCCAGGATGGTGAAGCGGATGCCCTCGGCGGCCATGAGCTCGAGGCTCTCCAGGTCGACGGCCGTCTCGGGGAGCCACATCCCCTCGGGCCGCCGGCCGAAGCGGTGCTCGAAGTCGCGGATGCCCCAGCGGATCTGCGTGGCCTTGTCCCGCCGGGTGGCGAGCGGAAGGATCATGTGGTTGTACGCCTGGGCCAGGGCCGAGCCGTGGCCATCGAAGCGCTCGGCGCTCACGCGGTCCGCCTCCAGGATGGCGGCGTAGACCTCGGGCGCCGCCGTCTCCATCCAGGCCAGCAGGGTAGGACCGATGTTGAAGGAGATGCTGGCGTAGTTGTTCACGATGGCGCGGATGTACCCCTGGCCGTCGAGGATGCGGGAGGCGGCGTTGGGGGCGTAGCACTCCGCGGTGATGCGCTCGTTCCAGTCGTGGTAGGGCGCGGCGGAGTCCTGCAGCTCGATGGTCTCGAGCCAGGCGTTCTCCCGCGGCGGCTGGTAGAAGTGGCCGTGCACGCAGAGGAACCGCTCCATGCTCTACTCCTGCACCGCCTCCCCGCGTGAGGGGCCGGCTCGCCTCATCGGCCCGCCTGGGGCGGGTGCACCAGGAAGAGCACCCCCAGCGGCGGCAGGGTGAGGCTCAGCGACTGCGGGTGGCCGTGCGCGGGGACCGGCTCGGTCTCCACGCCGCCCAGGTTGCCCACGTTGCTCCCCCCATAGAGGGCGGCGTCGCTGTTGAGGGCTTCCCGCCACCGCCCCGCCCGGGGCACCCCCACCCGGTAGCCGTGGCGCGGGACCGGGGTGAAGTTGCAGACCACGGCCGCCACCGTCTCCCCGCGGCGGTCGAAGCGCAGGAAGCTCAGCACGCTCTGGTCGGCGTCCGAGGCGTCGATCCAGCGGAACCCCTCGGGGTCGCCGTCGAGCTCGTGCAGGGCCGGCAGGGCCCGGTAGAGCGCGTTGAGGTCGGCCACCCAGCGGGCCACGCCGGCGTGGCGCGGCAACCCCAGGAGGTGCCAGTCCAGGCTCGTAGTGTGGTCCCACTCGCGCCGCTGGCCGAACTCCCCGCCCATGAAGAGCAGCTTCTTGCCGGGCTGCCCGTACATGTAGCCGAAGAGCAGCCGCAGGTTGGCGAACTGCTGCCACTCGTCGCCGGGCATGCGCTCCAGCAGCGAGCGCTTCCCGTGCACCACTTCGTCATGGGAGAGCGGCAGGACGAAGTTCTCGTTGAAGGCGTAGAGCATGCGGAAGGTGAGCTCGGTATGGTGGTACTTCCGGTGGATGGGGTCCCGGGCCATGTACTGGAGGGTGTCGTGCATCCACCCCATGTCCCACTTCAACCCGAACCCCAGCCCGCCCAGGTAGGTGGGGCGCGAGACCATCGGCCAGGCGGTCGACTCCTCGGCGGTGGTCTGGACGTCGGGGAAGGCCTGGTAGACCTCCTCGTTGAGCCGGCGCAGGAAGTCGATGGCCTCCAGGTTCTCCCGTCCCCCGAAGACGTTGGGCACCCACTCCCCCGGCCGCCGCGAGTAGTCCAGGTAGAGCATCGAGGCCACCGCGTCCACGCGCAGCCCGTCGGCGTGGTAGCGGTCGAGCCAGAAGAGCGCGCTGCTGATCAAGAAGCTGCGCACCTCGTTGCGGCCGTAGTTGAAGATGGCGGAGTGCCAGTCGGGGTGGAAGCCCTTCCGCGGGTCGGCGTGCTCGTACAGATGCGTGCCGTCGAAGTAGGCCAGCCCGTGGGCGTCGGTGGGGAAGTGGGAGGGCACCCAGTCGAGGATGACGCCGATCTCGTGGCGGTGGAGCGCGTCCACCAGGGCCATGAAGTCCTGCGGGGTGCCGTAGCGGCTCGTCGGGGCGAAGTACCCGGTGGTCTGGTAGCCCCAGGAGCCGTAGAACGGGTGCTCCATCACCGGCAGGACCTCGACGTGGGTGAAGCCCAGCCGCCGCACGTGCTCCGCCAGATGCGCCCCCAGCTCGCGGTAGGTGAGCCACCGCCCGCCTTCCTCGGGGACGCGGCGCCAGGAGCCCAGGTGGACCTCGTAGATGGCCACGGGGGCCCCGAGCGCGTTGCGCCGCCGGCGCTCCCCCATCCACGCCCCGTCCCCCCAGGGGTAGTCGAGGTCCCAGACGATGGAGGCGGTGCGTGGCGGGATCTCGTGGTAGGTGCCAAAAGGGTCGGCCTTGTCGACGCGGTAGCCGCGGTAGCGGGAGACGATGTGGTACTTGTAGCGCTGTCCGCGCCCCACCCCTGGCACGAACCCCTCCCAGATGCCGGAGCGCTCGCGCGGCCGCAGGGGGTGCCGGGCGGGGTCCCACCGGTTGAAGTCGCCGATCACGCTCACCTGCTCCGCGTTGGGCGCCCACACGGCGAAGTAGGTCCCCTCCTCGCCGTCGACGCGCATGCGGTGGGCCCCGAGCTTCTCGTAGAGGCGGAAGTGGCTCCCTTCGTTGAAGAGGAAGAGGTCGTCGGCGCTGAGCCGCGTCACGTCGTAGCGCACCGGTGCGGCGGCGGCCTCCGCCGCGCCGCGGCCCGGGGTGCTCTCCTGGCTCACGCGCGGCGCCCTCCCTTCACGCGTCGCCCTCCTGGCTCACACGACGCTCCCCCCACACCCCGCCCTCCAGCATGTCGAGGATCCCGCGGGCCGGGATGCCGGCCCACCCGGGGCGGTGGTCGAGTTCGTAGCCCAGCTCGTAGATGGCCTTCTCCACCATCAACACCTCCAGCAGCGCCTCCCGGGCGCCTTTCGGCGGCAGGATCGGCGGGAGGTCCGCGGGCGCCCTCTCCGCCACCGTCAGGTATCCGTCGAGGAAGGCCCTGGCGCTCTCTGCGGCCCAGCTCCTCGCCCGAGCCGGCACCTCCTCGGGGAGCACGACCCCGCCCTCCGCTCCGCTCCCGGCGGGGCCTCCGCGCCCGGCCTCGCGCAGGGCGACCTCGGCGGCATAGTGGAAGGAGCGGACCATCCCCGCCACGTCCCGCAGCGGGAGGTCCTTGCGGCGCCGCTCCGCCAGCGGCCGCGCCGGCTCGCCCTCGAAGTCGATGAGGACGAAGTCGGCCGGCACCTCCGGGGTCACCAGGACCTGCCCGAGGTGGTAGTCGCCGTGGACGCGCGTGCGCACCCCGCCGGCCGGGAGCGGGCGGCGCAGCCGCTCCCGTACGGCGTCGGCGCGCGCCAGCAGCGCCCGCACCGGCACCTGCGCCGACGGCGGCAGCTCCCCCAGGTGCCGGCGGGCCTGGGCCAGGACCCGGTCGGCCAGGGCTGCGACGCGCCCGAGCAGCGCGCGGGCCTCGGCGTCGGTGAAAGGCTCCGGGCTGAAGGCCGGGTCGGTCCCGCCGGCCAGCGTGAGGTGCAGCTCCGCGGTCCGGCGCCCCAGCCGCGCCGCCTCGTCCGGCCAGGCCCGATCCGCCTCGCCCTGCAGCCCGGCCTGCGCCCGTCCCAGCGCATAGGTCCACCCGTCGCCCCGGTTGGGGACGTAGGCCTGCACCACGGCCAGCGCCGCCGGCGGCTCACCGGCGGGGCGGTAGGCCAGCCACCCGATGAGGGCGGGGACGTGCCGGAAGCCCCGCGCGGTGAGGAAGCCCACCACCTCCACGTCCGGATGCGGCCCGGGCTCCACCCGCCGGAGGAGCTTCAGGATGCAGCGGCGGCCGAAGCGCACGGAGGTGTTGCTCTGTTCGGTGCCGAGCAGGTACGGCTCCAGGTTGTCTCCGGCGCCCGGCGCACCCACCGTCCGGTGCCCGATCACCTCGCCTCCACCGCCCCGCAGGCGCCGCTCCTCGAGCACGGAGGCCAGCAGCAGGCGGGCCACCGCGGGGTCCTCCATGGCGTCGGCCAGCACCCCGCGCCGTCCGCCCAGCGCGGCGGGGACGACCGCGCCCTGCGCCTCCTCGGACGCGGCAAAGCGCAGGGGAGCCGCGTACCGCTCCGAACGGCTGTCGGCATAGCCCACGCGGACGACCGCGAGCACTGCGGCCGGCCCCAGCGGGACGGCGTCCACCACCTCCACAGCGGCCACCGTTCGCCCCTTGCCACCGAACCACCGCTGCCGCTGCAGGAAGGGCAGCAGGGCCGCGGCCAGGGCGGGACGCCCGGCCGGGCCGAAGAGGTCCGCGAACGCCGGCGCGGTCAAAAGGCCGCTCACGGCCCCCCATCCCCCGTCCGTGCCGCCTCCGGCGGGATTACCCGGAAAATGTGCGCCGGCAGGACATGGGGGTTCAGCTCAACGTAGTTGCGCGGCCCCGACCAGCGGTAGCGGGCGTCGGTCAGCAGGTCGTGGACCTGGTAGGGCGCGTCGGCCGGCAGCCCCAGCGCCTCGAGCGGGAGGTGCACCCAGCCCCGCTGCACGTGGTGGGGGTCGAGGTTCACCACGACCAGGACGACGTTGCGGCGGTCCTCGGTGTGCTTGCTGTAGGCGATGAGCTGGTCGGTGTCGGGGATGGGGTGGAAGCGCAGGGAGCGGTCCGCCTGCAGCGCCGGGTTCTCCCGCCGGATGCGGTTCACCCGGGCGATGAGCGGGGCGAGCGACCCGGGATGGTCGATGGGCCAGTGGCGGATCTCGTACTTCTCCGAGTGGAGGTACTCCTCGCTCCCGGGGCGCAGGGGCGTGGCCTCCATGAGCTCGAAGGCCGGGCCGTAGATCCCGTAGCTGGCCCCCAGCGTGGCCGCCAGCACCAGCCGCGCAATGAAGGCCGGCCGGCCGCCGGTCTGCAGCTGCTCGGTGAGGATGTCCGGGGTGTTGGGCCACAGGTGCGGCCGGAAGTACTCCACCACGGGCGGGCGGGTGAGCTCGGTGAAGTACGCCTCCAGCTCCGCCTTCGTGGTGCGCCAGGCGAAGTAGGTGTAGGACTGGGTGAAGCCGAGCTTGGCCAGGTAGTGCATCACCCGGGGGCGGGTGAAGGCCTCGGAGAGGAAGATCACGTCGGGGTGGTCGGCCTTCACCGTCCCGATGAGCCACTCCCAGAAGGCGAAGGGTTTCGTGTGGGGGTTGTCCACCCGGAAGATCCGCACGCCCTGCGCGATCCAGAAGAGGACGATGCTGCGCAGCTCCTCCCACAGCGCCCGCCAGGCCTCGGTCTGGAAGTCGAAGGGGTAGATGTCCTCGTACTGTTTGGGCGGATTCTCCGCGTACTGGATCGTCCCGTCGGGGCGGCGGCGGAACCACTCCGGGTGCTCCCGCACGTACGGGTGGTCGGGGGAGGTCTGGAAAGCCAGGTCGAGGGCCACCTCCAGACCGTGGGCGCGGGCGGCGGCCACCAGGCGCCGGAAGTCCTCCAGGGTGCCCAGCTGGGGGTGGACCGCCTTGTGCCCGCCCTCCTCGCTGCCGATGGCCCAGGGGCTCCCGGGGTCGTCGGGACCGGCGCCCGGGACGTTGTTGGGCCCTTTGCGGTGGGTCCGGCCGATGGGGTGGATGGGGGGGAGGTAGAGGACGTCGAACCCCATGCCGGCGATGTAGGGCAGGCGCGCCTCCACGTCGCGGAAGGTGCCGTGGCGCCCCGGCTCCGGGGAGGCCGACCGCGGGAAGAGCTCGTACCAGGTCGAGAAGCGCGCCCGCTCCCGATCCACTACCACCTCCAGCACGCGGGGGTAGCGGGTGGCGAAGCGGCGGTCGGCGTACCGGTCCATCAGGGCGGCGAGGGGCTCGCCGAGGGCCTGCTGCGTGGCCTCCGGCCCGCCCCGCCGCAGCGCCTCAGCGTAGGCCAGCAGGACGGCGCGGTCGCCCCGGGCGGCCCGCCCGGCGGCGTCCTGGACCAGTGCGGCCCCGACGGGCAGCTCGGCCGCGACGTCCTGCCCCGCCTCCAGGCGCCGGCGCAGGTCCCGCGCCCAGGTGCGGAAGGGGTCGACCCACCCCTCCAGGGTGTACTGGTAGCGTCCCAGGTGGTCGACGGTGAAGGCGGCCCGCCAGCGGTCGTTCCCGAGCGCCGTCATCGGCGTCTCGGTCCACTCCGCCTCCTCCGCCCGGCGGTGGAGGAGCACGGCCGCCACCAGGTCGTGGCCGTCGGCGAAGACGTCGGCCTCCACGACGACGGCCTCCCCCACCGTCCGCTTGATGGGGAACCGGCCGGCGTCGACCTCGGGGCTGACCCCCTCGATGACGACGCGGCGGCGGCCTACCCCGTCATCCAGTCCGGTGAACGCTCCCATCACCCTCGCTTCCCTCTATGCCCACCCTCGCCGGTCCCCTGCGGCCCCCGCGGCAGGACCGGAACGCGGTCCAGGCGAACGGGCCTGAGCCCGACGCGACGGGGGAAGAGACCCGGGGGAACCGACGGCGGCGCGGCGGTCGTCTACTATTATCGTCGGTCCCCGCATCCGGGGCCTCGTCGGCGCGGCCGGCGCCCGAGCAGGGACGGGAATGAGCCAGACGGACTGGTACAAGGACGTCATCATCTACCAGACGCACGTCCGGGCCTTCCAGGACAGCAACGCCGACGGCATCGGCGACTTCCGGGGCCTGATGCAGCGCCTCGACTACCTCCAGGGGTTGGGGATCGACTGCCTCTGGCTCCTCCCCTTCTACCCCTCCCCGCTCAAGGACGACGGGTACGACATCGCCGACTACTACGGCGTCCACCCCGACTACGGGACGCTGGAGGACTTCCGCGCCTTCCTCGAGGAGGCGCACCGGCGGGGCATCCGGGTGATCACCGAGCTCGTCCTCAACCACACCTCCGACCAGCACGCCTGGTTCCAGGCCGCCCGCCGCGACCCCGCCTCCCCCTACCGGGACTACTACGTCTGGAGCGACACCGACGAGCGCTACCGCCAGGCGCGGGTCATCTTCCTGGACACGGAGATCGCCAACTGGACCTGGGACCCGGTGGCCAAGGCCTACTACTGGCACCGCTTCTTCTCCCACCAGCCCGACCTGAACTACGACAACCCCCGGGTGCAGGAGGAGATGCTGGAGGTCATCGCCTTCTGGCTCGACCTGGGCGTGGACGGGCTGCGCTGCGACGCCGTGCCCTACCTGTTCGAGCGCGAGGGCACCTCCTGCGAGAACCTGCCGGAGACGCACGCCTACATGAAGCGGGTGCGCCGCTTCGTGGACGAGCGCTACGAGGGCACGCGCCTGCTCCTGGCCGAGGCCAACCAGTGGCCGGAGGACGTCATCGCCTACTTCGGCGAGGGCGACGAGTTCCACATGGCCTTCCACTTCCCGCTGATGCCCCGCATGTTCATGGCCATCCGCCAGGAGGACCGCCACCCGATCACGGAGATCCTGCGCCGCACGCCGGAGATCCCCCCCACCTGCCAGTGGGCCCTCTTCCTGCGCAACCACGACGAGCTGACGCTGGAGATGGTCACCGACGAGGAGCGGGACTACATGTACCAGGAGTACGCCCGCGATCCGAAGATGCGCCTCAACCTGGGCATCCGCCGCCGCCTGGCCCCCCTGCTGGACAACAGCCGCCGCCGCATCGAGCTGCTGACCAGCCTGCTCTTCTCGCTGCCCGGCACGCCCATCGTCTACTACGGCGACGAGATCGGCATGGGGGACAACATCTACCTGGGCGACCGCAACGGGGTGCGCACGCCCATGCAGTGGTCAGCCGACCGCAACGCCGGCTTCTCCCGCGCCGACCCGGAGCGGCTCTACCTGCCGCTCATCGAGAACCCGCTCTACCACTACATGGCGGTGAACGTGGAGGCGCAGGAGCGCACCCCGGCCTCGCTGCTCAACTGGATGAAGCGGCTGATCGCCATCCGCAAGCGCTTCCCGGTCTTCGGGCGGGGGCGGCTGGAGTTGCTCTCGCCGGCCAACCGGCGGGTGCTGGCCTACCTGCGCATCCACGACGGGGAGACGATCCTGTGCGTGGCCAACCTCTCGCGCTTCGTCCAGCCCTGCGAGCTGGACCTGCGGCGCTACGACGGGTGGACGCCGGTGGAGCTCTTCGGGACGACCCCCTTCCCGCGCATCGGGCAGCTCCCCTACTTCCTCACCCTGGGGCCGCACAGCTTCTACTGGTTCCGCCTGCTGCCGCCGGAAGCCGCCCCGCGGGGTGCGGTCGCCCCGCCCTGAGCAGGCAGGGGAGCGACCGGCCGGGCGCTACCGGAAGCGCCCGATCACCTGACCGGTCAGGCGCAGGGCGCGCTCCTTCTCCACCCCGAGGGGCGGCCCGATGTTGATCTGGGTGGCCCCGCGCTCGGCCAGCCACTGCACGCGCTCCGCGAGCTGGGCGGGATCCCCCACGATCGCCAGGCGAAACATCCGCGGCTGGACCAGCGCGGCGGCGCGCGCGGCGTCCTGAGCCCGCCAGGCCGCTCGGATCTCGTCGAAGTCCGCGGGCACGAGCCCGATCGGTGCCAGCACCTCGGCGCGCAGGGAGGGGCCGTAGTAGGCGATCAGGGGTCTCAAGGCGCGCTCCGCCTCCTCCGGCGCCTCGCCCGCCGACCACCAGACGCACGCGGCCAGGTCGAACCCGTCGAGGGAGCGGCCCGCCCGCGCGGCCCCCGCCCGCACCCGCTCCACGACACCGTCGATCGCCTCGGGCGGGAAGACGATGGGCAGACCGCCGTCCCCCGCTTCCCCCATGTACTCGAGCACGCCAGGTCCCTGGCCCCCGATGTAGATGGGGATCGGGACGGCGGGGAGGGGGAAGCGCAGCCGCGCGTCGCGCGTCCACCCGGAGAAGACGGTCCCCTCCCCGAGGGCCTCCTCGCCCCGCAGCAGGCGCCGGATCAGCTCCACGGCCTCGCGCAGGCCGGTGAGGGGACGCCGCTGCCGCAGGCCGATCCAGGCCAACGCGGGTGGGTCGCCCGGCCCGATCCCCAGCACGAAGCGCCCCTGGCTGAACTCCTGCAGGGTGGCCGCGCGCATGACCAGCTCCGCGGGGCTGGCCGAGAAGGGGTTGACGATGCAGGTGCCGATCCGGATGCGCCGGGTCGCCGCCGCGACCGCGGTGAGGGTGACCCACGCGTCCCGCTGCAGCAGGTCCTGGCAATACCAGAGGTCGTCGAAGCCCAGCGCCTCGGCGAGCTGCGCCCAGCGGACGACCTCGCGGACGGGGCCGGCGGCGCTGTTGAAGCGCAGGCCGAAGCGGAGGGGACGGGGCGGCATGCCGGACACCAGCATACCGTGCCGCCCGGCCCTGCGGGTGCACACAGGAAAGCCTCGCCGGGCTCCAGAATCTCCTGGACACCGTGGAGACCCCGAGGCGTCCGCATCGCGTCCAGAAGGCCGTCTGCCGCCGGGCGGTGGCGGCCGCCCTCGGCGAGGAGGCAGCCGCGGCCATCCTCCGGGAGACGGGCATTGCCGCGCTGCCCGAGGACCTGCCGGCCGGGCCGCGGGATCTGGCAGCCCTGCGCCGGGAACTCCAGCCCTTCGTCGACCTGTACCGCGCCGTCCTTGCCCGGAGCGACCGGGAGACGGCGCTGCGGGTGGCGCGGGACGCCATCGTGGGGTCGGGGCTGCGCAGCCACGCGGAGGCCGCCGCCGCCCAGCGCCGGGCGATGGCCTCGACCCCGGCGGGGGCCGACTGGTGGACCGATGCGGCTCCCGGGCCGCCGCTCAACCTGACCAGCCCACCGCCCCCGGGATTCCGCGCTCCGCAGGACGTGCTGGCCCGTCAGTTCGACCGGGCCATGGAGCACTTCTCGTGCCGCGGGGAACTGCTGACCTACACCCCGGAGGTGGTACGGTTTCGCATCACCGCCTGTAACTGGGTGCGGGCGATGCAGGAGGCCGGGACCCCGGAGCTGATCCCGTTCTTCTGTGAGACGGACGAGCGCTTCATGGACGACCACCCCACGCACCGGCTGGAACGACCCACGGCGATCGGGCTGGGGGACGACCACTGCGACTTCCGGTTCGTGCCCCGGAAGGGGCGGAGCGCGGACGGGGAGGGATGAGGACGCATGGACGATGACCGCAGAGAGCTCGAGCGCGCGGGAGACGCGGTCTCTCGCTACTCGCGGCGCGCCTTCCTCCAGGCGGCGGCCCGGACCGCGGGGGCGGGGGCGGGAGCCGCGCTCCTGGGGCCGACCCTCCTGGGGCGGGCGGCCGCGCTGGCCGCGCCGGCCCGCCGGCCGGCACCGGTGGGCAACCTCCTGCTGGTACAGGGCGTGGACGCCGAGTCACTGGACCCGCACGTGACGACCTCGGGCGCCAGCAAGGGCATGATGTGGGCGATGTACGACAAGCTCCTGGAGCGCTCACCGGAGATGCGGATCATCCCCTGGCTGGCGACGTCCTACCGCGTGCTCAACGAGACGACGTGGGAGTTCCGGCTGCGCGACAACGTCTTCTTCCACAACGGGGAGAAGTTCAGCGCCGAGCACGTGCGGGACACCATCGCCCGGTTCAAGCACCCCGGCATCCGCAACGTCTATGCCGGGCAGCTCGCTCCGGTGAAGGACGTCGAGGTGATCAACCCCCTGACCGTGCGCATCCACACCGACGGCCCGTTTGCCCTGTTGGCCGAAGTCCTGTCGCTCTACTGCGAGATCCTGCCGCGCGCCATCACGTCGGGCCAGGTGGACCCCACCCGGCAGGCCATCGGCACCGGACCGTACCGGTTCACGGAGTGGATCCCCAACCAGCGCATGGTGATGGACTTCGCCGAGCGACCCCACTTCAGCGGGCAGCCAAAGGTACGCCGCCTGGTGTGGCGGCCGGTGCCCGAGGCCGCCACCCGCGTGGTGGAGCTGAAGACCGGCGCCGCCCACCTGATCACCCCGGTCGACCCGCTGCAGGTCCCCGAGCTGCAGGCCACCCGGAACGTCGAGCTCGTGACCTTCCGCCAGCTCTCTTCGCAGATCGTCGTCTTGAACATGCTGAAGGTGCGCGCCTTCCAGGACGTCCGCGTGCGGCAAGCCATGAACTACGCCACCGACGTGGACACGCTCATCCGCACCGTCATGCGCGGGGCCGCCTACCGCCTGGCCAGCGCCTTCGGGCCGGGCATCCCCGGCTACGACGAGAGCCTCCAGCCCTACCCCTACGACCCGGAGCGCGCGCGGCGCCTGCTGGCGGAGGCGGGCTACCCCAATGGCTTCGAGGTGACCCTCACCACGCCGGAGGGGCGCTACCTGAACGACCGGCTGGCCAGCGAGGCGATCGCCGGGATGTGGACCCGCGTCGGGGTGCGCACCCGGGTGCAGGTGATGGACTGGAGCCCCTTCGTCCAGGGGGTGCTGGGCAAGACCCACGACGCCTTCTTCTTCCAGCAGGTGGGGGTGCTGCTCGACGCCACGACCAGCATCAATTTCGACTCGCAGCGGAAGGGGGCGGCCTGGCAGGGCTACCACAATGACGAGGCCAACCGTCTGATCCAGGAGGCCCCCCGGACGCTGGACCCCGGCCGGCGCAACGAGATGTACCGGCGGCTGAACCAGATCCTCCACCGCGAGTGCCCCTGGGTCTTCCTCTGGAACCAGCAGGGCATCTACGCCATCCAGAAGCGCGTCAAGGGCTGGGTGGCGCATCCTGACGGCATCATCCGCCTGGGAGGGATCAGCCTGGCGTAGCGCCCCGGGCGGTCGACCGTGGTCCGGTTCCTCGCCCAGCGCCTCTGGCACCTGGCCTGGGTCCTGCTCGCGGTCAGCGTGCTGGTCTTCCTGCTGATCCACCTGAGCGGCGACCCCGTCCGCCTGCTCACCCCGCTCGACGCCACGCCGGAGGACGTGGCCCGGGTGCGCCGGCTCTACGGGCTCGACCGGCCGATCCCGCTCCAGTACTGGGACTTCGTACGTCGGGCCCTCCGGGGGGACCTGGGGGAGTCGTTCCGCTACCAGCGCCCGGCGCTCGAGCTCGTCCTCCAGCGCCTCCCCGCGACGGCGCTGCTGGCGGTCACCACCCTGGCCGTCACCATCGCAGTGGGCATCCCGCTGGGGCTGTGGATCGGTGCCCGGGCGGGCTCGGCTGCGGACTGGGGCGTCTCCCTGGCCACCTTCCTGGGCATCAGCCTTCCCTCGTTCTGGCTGGGGGTGCTGCTCATCCTCCTGTTCGCCGACCGCCTGCGCGTCCTCCCGGCTTCGGGCTTCGACTCCTGGCGGCACCTGGTGCTGCCGGCGGCGACCCTCTCCGTGTACACCACCGGGCTGATCACCCGCCTGGTCCGGGCGGACGTGCGCGCGGTCCTCCGCCAGGACTACATCCGCACGGCACGGGCGAAGGGGCTGGCCGAGCCCGTCGTCCTGCGCCGCCACGCCCTGCGCAACGCCCTGCTCTCGACGGTGACGGTGCTCGGGCTGCAGCTGGGCAACCTGCTCGGCGGCTCGGTGGTCGTCGAGGCGGTCTTCGCCTGGCCGGGCGTGGGATGGCTGATGCTGCAGGGCATCCAGACACGCGACCTGCCGCTCGTCCGCGCGGTGGTGCTCGTCGTGGGGACGGCCTTTGTGCTGATCAACCTGATCGTGGACCTGCTGTACCTCTTCATCGACCCGCGCATCCGATACGACCATGGCCGCTGACGTCCGCCTGGCCCGCCCCACTGCCCTCCCCGCGGGCCGCCAGGCGCCCCGGGCGCGGGGGCGCCGCCGCCCGCCGCAGTTCTACGCCGGCGCGGTCATCGTGGGGGCGGTGGTGCTCGTGGCCGTCCTCGCGCCCTGGATCAGCCCGCACGGCCCCGCCGACCAGGACCTGCTCAAGGCGCTGCAGCCCCCGGTGTGGCGCAGCGGGGACTGGTCCCACCCGCTGGGGACCGACCGCCTGGGCCGTGACCTGCTCTCGCGGCTGATGGTGGGCGCGCGGGTCTCCACCGCGGTGGCGGTGCTCTCCGTCCTCCTGGGCGGAGGGCTGGGGACGATGCTGGGGCTGGCCGCCGGGTACTTCGGGCGTGGCGTGGATCGGGCCGTCAGCCGTCTGATCGACATCCAGCTCTCCTTCCCGCCGGTGTTCCTGGCCATCGCCATCATGGCCGCCCTGGGGCAGAGCCTGGCCAAGCTGATCGGCGTGCTGGCCTTCGTGAGCTGGGTGCAGTACGCACGGATCGCCCGCGCCAATACGCTGTCGGTCAGGGAGCGGGAGTTCGTGCTGGCGGCGCGCGCGGTGGGGGCCTCCGAAGTCCGGGTGCTGCTGCGGCACGTCCTCCCGTCCATCCTGCCCCCGCTGCTGGTGGTGGGCGCGGTGAATATGTCGAGCGTCATCCTGGCGGAAGCGGCGCTCAGCTACCTGGGCCTGGGGGTGCAGCCGCCCACCCCCGCCTGGGGCAGCATGGTGAGCGAGGGGCGGGCCGCCCAGGGCATTGCCTGGTGGACGACGGTCTTCCCGGGGCTGGCCATCGCGGTCCTGGTGATCGGCGCCAACCTGCTCGGCGACGGGCTCCAGCAGGAGTGAGGACGGGAGGGGCCATGCGGACGGTCCTGACGCGCACGCGGTTGATCGACGGCACGGGGCGCCCGGCGGTGGAGGACGCCATGGTGATGGTGGAGGGCGAGCGCCTCCTCTGGTGCGGTCCGGCGGCGGATCCGGAGCGGCCGGCGGTCCGCCCGGAGGACCGGGTGGTCGACCTCGCCGGCCACACCGTGCTGCCCGGCCTGTTCAACGTGCACGTCCACCTGGGCCTGCGGCTGCCCTTCCCCGAGCGGCGGACCGATCCGTTCTCCCCCGGGTACCGGGTGCTGCTCAACTACCGGCGCGCCCTGGAGGCGATCCTCACGGGCACGACCAGCCTGCGCGTCGTCGGGGAGCCCTCCTTCACCGACATCGAGGTGCGCGAGGCCATCAACCGCGGCCTGCTGCCGGGCCCGCGCCTCACCTGTGCCGGGCACGCCCTGATCGCGACGGGAGGCCACGGACACAACTCCGTCGGGACCCTGGAGGGCGACGGGCCCGATGCCTTCCGACGGCTGGCTCGGGAGCAGCTGCGGGCTGGCGCCGACCTGATCAAGATCTGCCTGACCGGCGGGATCGGGACACCGCGCGAGCTGCCGGCGCACAAGCAGATGACGGACGCGGAGGTGCAGGCGGTGGTGGAGGTCGCCCACGCCGCCGGCAAGCGCGTCGCCTCCCACACGGGGGGCGACGGGGCCGTGCGGGACGCGGTGCGGCTCGGCGTGGACTGCATCGAGCACGGCTACAGCTTCAGCGCCGAGACCGCGGCGATGATGGCCGAGGCCGGCACCTTCCTGGTCCCCACCCTGTGCGTCACCCAGGAGCTGGACTACCTGCGACGCCACGGCGTTCAGGAGTGGATGCTGGCGAAGGCCCAGATGGCGGCCGAAGAGCACCGGGCGTCGATCCAGCGGGCGGTGGCGCACGGGGTCACCCTCTGCTGCGGCACCGACCTGCTGCCCAGCGACCCGGTCGACGGCACGGTGGCCACCATCCGGGAGGTCGAGCTGCTGGTCACATGCGGGCTCTCGCCGCTGACGGCGATCCGCGCCGCGACGCTGGACGCCGCCCGGCTGTGCGGCACCGACCGGGAGGTCGGGTCGCTGACGGCAGGGAAGCTGGCCGACCTCATCGCCGTCGCCGGCCAGCCCGACCGGCAGATCCGGGACCTGCGGGCGGTGCGCCTGGTGATGAAGGGCGGCGTGGTCTTCCGGAGCGACCTCGCCGAACTGCCCGATCCCGGCCTCCGGGCCCTCGGGGTCTCTCTGGCCGGCGGGACGTTCGCTCGCCTCTGGTGAGGGCGCCGACGGCTCAGCCCGTCGCCTCGCCCTCCACCGTCCCCGCCCGCCGGTTCACCCCTCCACCTTCACCGCCCGCCGCCGGGCCCGCTGGTAGAGCTGCCAGATCTCCTCCACCGTGGTGGCGTCCTCCGGCCGCTTGTCCTCGCGCCACCGCCCCGTGAAGCGCGGGAAGCGCAGCGCCAGCCCCGCCCCTTCGCGCGCCCGCCCCCAGGCCACCGTGTGGATGGGCGAGAGGGTGATCTCGGCGCCCACCACCTCGATGACCACCGCCGGCTCGAACCAGACGTCCGCCTCCAGGCGCGAGTCCACCCGCGGCGGGCGGTCGCGCCGCTCGTAGCGCCGCAGCCGCGCCGGCAGCGCCGCCAGGTCGGCGTCGGAGAAGCCGCTGCCGACCTTGCAGAAGGTCGGGAAGCGCTCCTCCTCGGGGTCGTAGGCGGCCACCAGCAGCGCCCCGTAGGTGCCGCTGCGCCGCCCCCGGCCGTAGAAGGCGCCCACCACCACCAGGTCGAGGGTGTCCTGCAGGGCGGTGCGGTACTCCCGCTTGTGCTTGATCCACAGCCAGCCGCGCGCCCCGGCCTGGTAGACGGCCTCCGGCCCCACCGCCTTGCAGATGACCCCCTCGCACCCGTCGGCCACGGCCTGCTCGAAGAACCGCTCCAGCGCCTCGGCGCTGTCGACGAGCGTCCAGGTCACGAGCTGCAGCCGCTCGCTTGTGGCCACGGCCCGCACCAGCGCCTCCCGCCGCTCGGGGTAGGGGCGGCGGGTCAGGTCCTCCCCGTCGGCGTAGAGGAGGTCGAAGGCGAACAGCCCGGCGGGGATGCGCGCCATCGCCTCCGCGATCCCGTACTTGCGGCGGCGCTGCATCAGGTCCTGGAAGGGACGCAGCTCCCCCGTGTCCGGCTCGACGGCCACGATCTCCGCCTCCAGGATGGCGCGGCGCGGCCGCAGCCCCCGCTCCAGGAGGGCCACCACGTCGGGGAACTGCGCGGTGATGTTCTCCAGGCGCCGCGAGTAGAGCTGGAAGGTGCCGGCGAGCCGGTGCACCTGCACCCGCTCGCCGTCGTACTTGTACTCGACGGCACACCGCCCGCCGAGCTTGGCCAGGATCTCCTCCGCGGTGGCCAGCCGCTGCGCCAGCATGGGCCGCACGGGGTGCCCGGGGCGGACCTCCATGCCCTCCACGGCGGCCAGCCCGCCGCGCACCAGCGTCTCGGCCACGAGCCCCAGGTCGGAGCAGATGTTGTAGGCGCGCTCCAGCACGGGGCGCTTCGCCCGGCCGCCGGCGTGCACCTCGGCCAGCGCGTCCAGGATGGAGGCGTCGCCCACGCCCAGGCGCAGCTTCCCCGTCACGGTGCGGACCAGGTAGCGGGCCTCCAGCGGCGCGGCGCGGCGCAGCAGGTCGGCCAGGATGGCGATCTTCTGTCCCTGCGCCCCCTTGCCGGCGGCCTGGGCGGCGGCCTGGAGGCGGTCGAAGACCTCGTCGACCGTGAGCGCCTGCGGGGCGCCCCGCCGGCGGCCGAGCAGCCCCTCGGCCACGGTGCCCAGGTCGCCCTGGCGGCGCAGCTCCTCGGCGACGCGGGTGACCGCCGTCCCGGTGGCGTCGGCCACGGCGCGCGCGGCCAGCTTCTCCGCCAGGCCGATCTCCACGCCGGCGAAGTCCGGCGCGATCTTGCCCTGGCAGAGGTAGACCACCCGCGGCAGCAGGTCGGGAGGGGTCTGGCGGAAGAGGCCGGCCAGGATCTCGATGATCTCCAATCGCGCGGCCGTCTGCTCGAGGCGGCGGTAAGTCTCGGCCAGCAGGCGGTACGGCATGGCCGCCTCCGTCCTGGCGGCGGGTTCCTGGGGCGTGGCCTTCACCTTCCCACGTGGCGTCATCGTCGCGGGATCCTCCGTGGTTGCGCCGGCATGGCGGCAGGTCCGGCCGTCGCCGTCTCCTGCCATGGCTCCCACGTTCGAGCATACCTCCCAGCGGCCCCGCCAGCGCGAGGTCGATGCCGACGAGTCGCGCGAACTCGGCCCGGGCCGAGTTCGCCTCTTGCTCCAGGTCAAGTCGCCTGCGCCGCAGGCGCGGCGGCCTTGGAGTGCGCAGGCGTGATGACTTCGCCATGTGGCAGCGCACGATGGCTTTGGGATGCGCGGCGCCATCACCCTGGGAGCTTAGTGTGGCCTGGCAAGTCGATGCTGGCGGCCGGGACCGCCGGGGCAGGAACCCCTTGACAGGCGGGTCGGCGGGTCATAGATTGACATTTGTCGATTAAAAGCGAGCCGGAGGGGGTGGGGGTCACATGGCCATGGGGACGATGACAGCAGTGTCTCCTGAGAAGCGGCGGAGCTGCTGCGCCACTGACTGCCTGCAGGAGGTGGCCCGCACGCAGTTCGACGACGCCACCCTCGCCCGGCAGCAGGCCCGCCTCGAGGCCCTGGCCGATCCGGTCCGCCTGCGCATCATGCACTTGCTGGCCCGCCATGAGAGCCTTTGCGTCTGCGAGATCGAGGCCGCCTTTGAGGTAGCCCAGCCCACCATCTCCCACCACCTGCGCGTCCTGCGGGAAGCCGGGCTCGTCACGTCGGAGCGGCGGGGCACGTGGGCCTACTACCGGCTGGTTCGGCCGGCGGTGAAAGCAGCCGTGGAAGGGCTGCTCGAGCTCCTCTGAGGCATCACGTATAGGGATCACCATAGAATGTCATTTAATCGAGATGCATCGATGTATTACCTGCGGGCGGCCCGGCCGGGGGACCTGCCTGCGCTGCTGCAGCTGCTGGCTGCTGCCGACCTGCCGCGCGTCGGGGTGGCCGAGCGCCTCGAGGCCTTCCTGGTGGCCGAGGCTGGTGGTCGCGTCGTGGGGTGTGCCGGGCTCGAGGCCTACGGCGAGGTCGGGCTCCTCCGCTCCGTCTGTGTGGATCCTGCCCACCGCGGCTGCGGGTTGGGGGAGCGGCTCGTCCGAGCGGCCCTGGCGCGGGGCCGGGAGACCGGCGTGCAGGAGGTCGTCCTGCTGACCACCACGGCCGCACCCTACTTCCGTCGACTCGGCTTCCGCGAGGTGGACCGGGACAGCCTCGACCCTCGCGTCCAGGCATCGCCGGAGTGCCGTGAGGGTTGCTGCGCCAGCGCCACGGCGATGCACCTGCGGCTGGACGAGAAATGAGACGAACGGAGGAACCCAACGCTCAACGAAGAGCGGGGGAGCCGGGTCCGGGGCGAGGAGGTGGATCGATGAGCGTGGCGGATCAGGCACCGTCGGAGCGCGCCATCAAAGCGGCCGTGCGCGAACACTACGCGCGGGCCGCGGGAGGCGGCTGTTGCGGCTCCAGCCCCGCTGAGCCCTGCGGCCCGGGCGACGGCTGCGGCTCGGCGTCTGTGTACTCCACGGCCGACGGAGCCCCGGAGACGGCCATCCCCTCGCTCGGATGCGGCTCCCCGGTGGAGGCGGCGGCGCTGCGCCCCGGTGAGACGGTGGTGGACCTGGGCTCCGGGCGCGGGCTGGACGCCTTCCGTGCCGCGCAGCGGGTGGGCCCGAGCGGGCGGGTCATCGGTGTGGACATGACCCCCGAGATGGTGTGGGCGGCCCGGGAGGACGCCCGCCGGCTGGGGATCGGGCAGGTCGAGTTCCGGCTGGGGGAGATCGAGCACCTGCCGCTGCCGGACGCCTCCGCCGACGTCGTCATCAGCAACTGTGTGATCAACCTGGTCCCCGACAAGGACCGCGCCTTCGCCGAGGCCTTCCGCGTCCTGCGGCCGGGGGGGCGGCTGGTGGTGTCGGACATGGTGCGGCGCGGCCAGCGCATCGGCCCCGCGGATCCCGCCCGGTGGGCGGCGTGCCTCGACGGTGCGGAGCCGGAGACCGCCTATCTGGAGCGGATCACCCGGGCCGGCTTCGCCACGGTGGAGGTCCTCGCGCGCAGCGGTGGGGAGCTCTACAGTCTTACGGTGCGTGCCGTCAAGGTGGCGCAAACACGACACGCCGGCGACAGGCCACCACGGGTCGGGGGAGGCTGACCGGTCCGCCCGCTCTGGTACACCCGCTCTGGTACAATGGGCGGGTCGTGCGTCTCTCGCTGCACCGCCCCCTCGCCCTGCCGCGCGTCCGTCCCGCCTGGCTCGTCTGGGAGGCGTACCAGAAGTTCCTGCGCGACGACGCCCTGCCCATGGCCGGGGCCATCGCCTACTCGGCGCTCTTCTCCGTCTTCCCGCTGCTGCTGGGGGTCATCGCCGTCGTCAGCCTCTTCGTCGACCAGGCCCAGGTGCGGCAGGCCCTCATGGCCACCCTGGCCGGCTACCTGCCGCCGGAGACCGCCGCGTTCGTCGACCGCAACATCGCGGAGGTGCTGCGGGCGCGCGGGACCTTCGGGGTGGTGGCCATCCTGGGCCTGTTCTGGAGCGCGACGTCCGTGGCGGCGATGGTGCGCCACACCCTCAACCGCATCTGGGGGGTGCAGCAGCCCCGCCCCTTCCTCTTCCGGAAGCTCGTGGAGCTGGCGCTGGTGGCCGCCGGGGGCCTCTTCCTCATGACGTCGCTGATCGGCTCAGCCGCACTGCGCGTGCTGAGCGCCTACCCGGGAATGTCCCCGGCGGTGAGCCGGTTCCATGGGTGGGGGTTGTCCGCGCTCCTGGGTCTCCTGGCTCCGGTGCTGCTGAGCACCCTGGCCCTGCTGGTCATCTACCGTTACCTGCCCAACGTCCTCATCCCCTGGCGCAACGCCGTGGCGGGCGCGGTGATGGGCGGGGTCCTCTTCGAGGTGACCAAGCGGGCGTTCTTCTGGTACCTGGAGAGCTTCGCCCGCTACGAGATCGTCTACGGCTCGCTCACCGGCATCATCGTCTTCCTGGTCTGGCTGTACGTCTCGGCGGTCATCCTGCTCTTCGGGGCGGAGCTGGCCTACCAGGTGGGCCGGCCGACACCGCAGGAGGGACCGGGGGACTAGGACTCCCCCGCGAAGGAGAGGGACTCCACGGCCACCAGGCCCGGGGCGCCGAAGGCCGAGGGCCCCTCCAGCTCCCACCGCAGCCCGTCGCCGACGCCCACGACGTGGGCCAGCAGGTCGAGGAAGTCCCCCGCCACCGTGAAGTTCTCCAGCGGGTAGGCCACGGCGCCGTCCTCCACCCACAGCCCCAGCGCCTGCACCGAGAACTCGCCGGTGACCGGGTTCGTCCCCGCGTGCACGCCCATGACCTCGGCCACCAGCACCCCCTGCGCGAGCGGCAGCGGCCCGCGCGGCGCCAGGTAGAGGTTGGAGGGCGCCACCCCCAGCACGCCGCGGTAGCTCCGCGCGGCGTGGCCGGTGTTGGGCAGGCCGAGCGCCCGCGCCGTCTCGCTGTTGGTCAGGAAGGCCTGCAGGACGCCGTCCTCGACCAGGGTGAGGGGACGGGCCGGCGTGCCTTCGGCGTCGAAGGGGCGCGTGGCCAGGCCGTCGGGCAGCGTGGGGTCGTCCACCAGCGTCACCAGCGGCGAGGCGACGCGCTCGCCCAGCCGGCCGCGCAGGCGGCTCTTCCCCTCCTGCACCATCTTGCCGCTCCACATCGGCCAGAACGCCGCCAGCAGCGCTGCGAGGGGTCGTGGCTCGAGGTAGGCCGGGTAGCGCCCCGTGCGCAGCGGGCGCGCGCCGAGCAGCCGCGCCGTGCGCTCCGTCAGGTCGAGGGCCGTGCGCCCGGGGTCGAGCGCGGCCACGTCGGTGACGAACCGCGCCTCCCAGGCCTGCTTCAGGCTGCTCCCCTGCTGCATCACCACGGAGCCGACGGTCCCCACCAGCCCGCGCCGGTAGGCCCCGCTCCTCCCCGCCGTGCTGGCCAATCGCACCTCCTGCTCACGCTCCACGTAGCCGGCCAGCACCACCTGCTTCACCCGCGCGTCCTCGCGCAGCGTCCCCTCGAACCCCAGCGCCGCGCCGATCTTGGCCGCCAGCGGCGCCTGCAGGCGGTCCCCGACCAGGTCGTGCTCCCCCACCGCCCCGCCCACCGGGAGGAAGCCCTGGCCGGGCGGCTGGAGGGCGGCGTTCTCCAGCGCCTCGGCCAGCGCCCACTCCAGCGCCGCCGGAGTGAGCTCCTCGCTGTAGGCGTAACCGACGCGCCCGTCCACCACGACGCGCAGGCCGAGCCCCCCGCGGACCGCCTCGGTGAGCTGCTCCACACGCCCCTGGAAGGCGCGCACCGAGGTCTCGCGCGCGCGGGTGCCCAGGACCTCCACGGCCACCCCCCGGGCGCGGGCCCGCTCCAGCACGTAGCGCGTCGCCTCGTCGACGGTCATGCCTCGCCGCCCACGACGATCGCCGAGACCAGGACGTGCGGCTGTCCCACCTCGGTGGGGATGGAGCCGGAGAGCGAGCCGCACATCCCCGCACCCAGGGCCAGGTCGTCCGAGACCGCCACCACGCGCATGATCGTCTCCGGCCCCTTGCCCACCAGCATGGCGCCGCGCACCGGCTCGGCGACCTCGCCCCGCCGGATGCGGTAGGCCTCCTGGACCCCGAAGTTGTACTCGCCCGACCCGGGCCGCACCTGGCCGCCGCGGAAGCCCACGGCGTAGAGGCCGTCGTCCACCTGGGCGAAGAGGTCCCGCAGCGGCGTCGTGCCGGGGGCGATGAAGGTGTTGCGCATGCGCGAGGTGGGGGCGAAGGTGTAGTCCTGCCGCCGTCCGGAGCCGGTAGGGCGGTAGCCGGTGCGCAGCGCGCCCCAGCGGTCCACCAGGTAGCTGCGCAGGATGCCGCGCTCGATGAGCACGGTGCGCTCGGTGGGGGCGCCCTCGTCGTCGAACTCGCTGCTCCCCCAGGCGTGCGGGACGGTGCCGTCGTCGACGTAGGTGACCACGGGGCTGGCCACCGGCTCCCCCAGGCGGTCGGCCAGGACCGAGGCCCGCTTCGCTACCGCGGTGGTCTCCAGCAGGTGGCCCACCGCCTCGTGGAAGATCACCCCGCCGAAGCCCGGCCCCAGCACCACCGGCATCGTGCCGGCGGGCGCGGGACGGGCGCGCAGGTTGGTCATGGCCTGCTCGCCGGCGCGACGCCCCAGCACCGCCGGGGGGTGGGTCTCCAGCAGCTCCAGCCCCACGCTGAGCCCCTGCCAGGCCACGCCGGTCTGCACCACCCCGGCGTCCTCGGCGATGGCCGTCACGCGCAGACGCGTGCGCACGCGGCGGTCCTCCACCCAGGCCCCCTCGGTGTTGGCCACCAGCACCTCCTGCTCCCACTCCTCCAGGACGCTCTCCACCTGCCGCACCTCGGGGGCCACGCGGGCGGCGCCGTCCGCTTCCAGCAGCCGCTCCAGGCGGTAGCGGCGGGGATGGGCGTCGAAAGGCACCCGCGGGGTGTGCAGGCCCCGGGCGCGGGCGCGGCGGAAATCGAGCCCGCCGCCGCCACGCTCGTCCACCCGCCCGGCCTGGCCCCGCAGCGCGGTGAGGGAGGCCGCCAGCGCCAGCAGCCCCTGGGGGGTCAGGTCGTTGGTGTAGCCGTAGGTGACCTCTGTGCCGTGGAAGAGGCGGAGCCCCGCCCCGTACTCCAGGCCGCTGGCGGCCTCCTTCACCTCGCCGTTCAGCACCCGCAGCGTGCGCCGGCGCCAGCGCTCGGCGTACACCTCGGCGAAGTCGCTGCCGCCGCGCCGCGCCCGTGCCAGCACCTCGCGGACGAGCGTCTCGTCCAGCACGCCCATCCCTCCTCAGCCGGCCACCACGGCCGACTCCGGGGCGGTGAGCCCCGGGAGGTCGCGCAGGAAAGCCAGCACCTCGTCGGTGTCGCGCAGGTAGTAGGCCGCCGCCGTGGGCGCCTCCGGCGCCACCGTCACGGTGATGCCGCGGGCCAGCAGCGCGCCGAAGGCGTCCTCGTCGGTGCGGTCGTCCCCGATGTAGATGGGGACGACCTGCCGGTCCCACTCCGGCCCGTAGCGGTGGTGGAGCCACCAGAGCACCGCTCGCCCCTTGTCCCACGGCAGGCTCAGCCGCAGCTCCAGCACCTTCTTCCCGCGGGTCAGCCGCACCCACGGGCGCGCCCGGGCCACCAGCGCCCCCACCACCTGCTTCACCCGGTCCACCTGCTCGGGGGCCACAAGCCGGTAGTGCACGCTGCTGCCGAAACCCTTCTCCTCGACGATCACCCCGGGGATCTCTGCCAGCGCCTCACGGAGCTGGGCGGTCAGGTCGCGGATCTGCCCGCGCAGCCGCTCCGCCGCCTCGGCCACCGGCGGCTGCGCCGGCCCCTCCACCTCCAGGCCGTGGTTGCCGAAGTACAGCACCCCCTCGACCCCCAGCAGGCGGCGGATCTCCGCGACGGCCCGGCCGGTGACGATGGCCACCTCGATCCCGGCGGCCACCAGGTCCTGCAGGACCCGCCGCACCTCCGGGCCGGCCACCGCGTCGGCGGGCCGGGGGGCGATGGGGACGAGGGTCCCGTCGTAGTCGAGGAAGAGCGCCGGGCGGCGCCGCTGGAAGAGCGCGCGCAGCCGGGCGAGGTCCCCGAGCAGGTGGCGGGTCTCCTGGCGGCGGGCGATGAGCCGGGCCGCGGCGGCCACGATCTCCTCCATCCACCAGTAGACGTCGTGCTGGCGCAGGTAGGCGCGCATCGGCCGCAGCCGGGCCCGCCGCTCCTCCAGCGGCATCTCCAGCGCCCGGCGCAGCGCCTCGGCGAAGCCCTCTTCGTCGTAGGGGTTGATGATGAGGGCGTGGGCCATCTCCTCGGCCGCCCCGGAGAGCTCGCTGAGGATGAGCACGCCGCGCTCGTCCACCTGCGCGGCGATGAACTCCTTGGCCACCAGGTTCATCCCGTCCTGGAGGGAGCTGACCACGGCGACGTCGGCCAGGCGGTAGAGCGCCGCCACGGCCACGCGCGGCATCGGCTCGGGGAGGTAGAGGACCGGCGTCCACGCCGGCGCTCCGTAGCGGGCGTTGATCTCCCCCACCAGCCGCTCCACCTCGGCCTGCAGCTCCTGGTAGGCCTTGATGCGCGTGCGGGTGGGCGCCGCCTTCTGCACGAAGACCACGCGCTCGCGCCACTCGGGGTGGCGGCGCAGGAAGCGGTCCACCCCGCGCAGGCGCTCGGGGATGCCCTTGGAGTAGTCGAGGCGGTCCACCGCCGCCACCACCGCGCGGTCGCCCACCTCGGGGCGGGCCCGCCACCGCGCCATCCAGCGCCGCCCCGCGGCGGAGGCGGCCAGCTCCTCGAAGCGCTCCACGTCGATGCTGATGGGGAAGACGCGCACCGTGGTGCGGTGCCCCTCCAGGTCGACGACGCCGTTGGCGAAGTCCACGTCGGCGTCGGGCAGTTCCCGCTCCACACACTCCAGGAAGGTCTCGCGGAAGCGCTCCAGGTGGAAGCCGAGCAGGTCGTTGCCCAGCAGGCCCCGCAGCAGCGGCGCCCGCTGCGCGGCCGGCATGGCGCGGAAGACGTCCCAGGCCGGCCAGGGGATGTGCCAGAAGTGCGCCAGGAAGAGGTCGGGGCGCTGGGCGCGCAGGAGGGCGGGGAAGAGGGCCAGGTGGTAGTCCTGCGCCCAGACGAAGGCGCGCGGCTCCGCCTCCTCGGCCGCCGCGGCGGCGAAGAGGCGGTTGGCCTCGACGTAGCCCTCCCAGTAGCGGCGCAGGAAGCGCGCCTTCGTCACCGCCAGGTGGCACAGCGGCCACAGCGCCTGGTTGGCGTAGCCGTAATAGGAGGTCTCCACCACGCGCTCGGGGAGCCAGACCCGGCGCAGCAGGTAGCGCGGCGCCTCCGGGGGAACGGCCACGCGGTCGTGGACGTCCACCGCCTCCCGGTCGCCGCTGCCGCTCCCCCAGGCCACCCACACGCCCCCGAGGACCTGCATCACCGGGTCGAGGGCCTCGACCAGCCCGCCCGGCGGCCGCTCCACCTCCAGCCCGCGCGGCGTGCGCCGGTGGACGTAGGGCTCGCGGTTGCTGACGACGACGAGCTGCCGCCCCGGCAGGCGCGCGCGGAGGACGTGGGCCACCGCGTCGCGCCGGCGCGGAATAGCGGCCGGCGGCAGCGCTCCGGCGGGCGGGAGGTCCCGGATGGGGCCGTTACGGGAGCCGGGCATAGGCCAGCAGCGTCAGGAACTCCACGAAGTCCGGTGCCAGCACGAGCGTGTCGAGGATCTCCGCCGCCTCCGCCAGGCGGTGCCCGGCGGGGGCCTGGGCCTGCAGGCGCGCCAGCTCGGCCTCCCGCACCTGGCGGTACGCGTCGGGCGTCAGGCGACGGCCGTCCGCCATCACCGCCTCGTGGCGCACCCACTGCCACAGCTGCGAGCGGGCGATCTCGGCGGTGGCGGCGTCCTCCATGAGATTGTAGATCGCCGCCGCCCCCACGCCGCGCAGCCAGGAGTCCAGGTACTGGAGCGCCACGCTGACGTTGTTCACCACCCCGCGCTCGGTGATCTCCCCGCCCGGGACACGGATGTCGAGCAGGTCGGCCTCGCCCACCTGGACGTCCTCGCGCAGGCGCTCCTTCTGGTGGGGCCGCCCCCCGAGTGCGCGCTCGAAGACTTCCCGGGCCACGGGGACCAGGTCGGGGTGGGCTACCCAGGTCCCGTCGAAGCCGTCCCCCGACTCGCGCTCCTTGTCGGCGCGCACCTGGGCCAGCGCCACCTCGTTCACCTGCGGGTCGCGGCGCGAGGGGATGAAGGCGGCCATGCCGCCGATGGCGTGGGCGCCGCGGCGGTGGCAGGTGCGCACCAGGAGCTCCGTGTACGCCCGCATGAAGGGGACGGTCATCGTCACCTGAGCGCGGTCGGGGAGCACGACGTCCGGCCGGTGGCGGAACTTCTTGATGATGCTGAAGATGTAGTCCCAGCGCCCGGCGTTGAGCCCCGAGGCGTGGTCGCGCAGCTCGTAGAGGATCTCGTCCATCTCGAAGGCGGCCAGGACCACCTCCACCAGCACCGTGGCCCGGATCGTCCCGCGCGGGATGCCCAGGGCGTCCTGGGCGAACTGGAAGACGTCGTTCCACAGGCGCGCCTCCAGGTGGTGTTCCAGCTTCGGTAGGTAGAAGTACGGCCCCGTGCCGCGCTCCAGGAGCTCGCGGGCGTTGTGGACCATGTAGAGGCCGAAGTCGAAGAGCGCACCCGCGATGGGGACGCCGTCCACGGCCACGTGCTTCTCCTCCAGGTGCCAGCCGCGCGGGCGCACCAGCAGCGTGGCCGTCCGCTCCTGCAGCCGGTAGACCCGGCCGTCGGGGCTGGTGAAGGTGAGGCGGCGGCGCACGGCGTCCTGCAGGTTCACCTGGCCCGCCATGATGTTCTCCCAGGTGGGGCTGAGGGCGTCCTCGAAATCGGCCATGAAGACCTGCGCCCCCGAGTTGAGCGCGTTGATCATCATCTTGCGGTCGACCGGTCCGGTGATCTCCACCCAGCGGTGCTCCAGGTCGGGCGGGGCCGGCGCCACGCGCCACGCCGACTCGCGCACCTCCCGGGTCTCGGGGGGGAAGCGCGGGAGCTCGCCCGCCAGCAGGGCCGCCTGGCGCTCGGCCCGGCGGCGCAGCAGGCCGCGGCGCACCGCATCGAACTCCGCGTGCAGGGCGGCCAGGAAGCGCCGCGCCTCCGCGTTCAGCACCTCCTCCGTCCCGGGCGGGGGCGGGGTCAGGACCTCGAGGGTGGGGGGCATGGTTCGTAACCTCCAGATGAACTACGAGGAGAGTTCCACCCGAGCGGCGCGCTCCCCTCGGTGGGCGTACGAGGAGGAGCCCGTCCGGGGCGACGCGAAGGGCACAGCGACGCGATGCCGCACCCGGCCTGGCTCCAGGAGCTGGCGCGGCGCGTCCCGCGGGAGCGCCTGCTCACCCACCCGGCGGCGCTCGCGCCCTACGAGTCGGACGCGCTGACGGGGTTCCGTGCCCGTCCTGCGGCCGTGCTGCTGGCCGACACGAAGGCGGAGGTGGTGGAGGCGGTGCGCCTCTGCCACCGCCACGGGGTCCCCTTCGTCGCCCGGGGCAGCGGCACCAGCCTCTCCGGGGGCAGCCTGCCCGTCCCGGAAGGCCTGGTCATCGCCCTCAACCGCCTGAACCGCATCCTGCGCATCGACCCGGACGAGCGGCTGGCCGTGGTAGAGCCGGGCGTCATCAACCTGCAGGTCTCGCACGCCGCCGCGCGCTTTGGCCTGTACTACGCTCCCGACCCCTCCAGCCAGCCCGTCTGCACCATCGGCGGCAACGTGGCCTTCAACTCCGGCGGGGCGCACTGCCTGAAGTACGGCATGACCGCCAACCACGTGCTGGGGTTGGAGGCGGTGCTGGCCGACGGCGAGGTGGTGCAGCTCGGCGGGGAGAGCCTGGAGGCGGTGGGCCCCGACCTGGTGGGCCTCTTCGTCGGCTCCGAGGGGCTCTTCGGCATCGCCCTGGAGGTGACGCTGCGGCTCCTGCCCCGTCCGGAGGCCTACCGCACCCTGCTGGCGAGCTACGTCTCGCTGGCCGCCGCCGGCGAGGCGGTGGCGCGCATCGTAGCTGCGGGGATCCTGCCGGGGGCGATCGAGATCATGGACCGCCTGGCCATCGAAGCGGCCGAGGCGGCGGTGGGGGCGGGCTACCCCACCGATGCGGCGGCCATCCTGATCGTCGAGGTGGAAGGCGAAGCCCCGGAGACCGACGCCGAGTTTGCCCGGCTGCACGCGGTGGTGCAGGCCTCGGGCGCCACGGAAATCCGCGTGGCCCGCGACGCCGAAGAGCGGGCACGCATCTGGAAGGGGCGCAAGGAGACCTTCTCGGCGGTGGGCCGCCTCAGCACCGACTACATCACCGGGGACGGGGTCGTCCCCCGCACCCGCCTGGCGGAGGCGCTGGCCGAGATCGAGCGCCTCAGCGCCCGCTACGGCCTGCGCGTGGCCAACGTCTTCCACGCCGGCGACGGCAACCTCCACCCGCTGGTGCTCTACGACGGCCGCCGTCCCGGGGAGCTGGAGCGGGCGGAGGCGCTGGCGGGGGAGATCCTGGAGCTGTGCATCCGCCTGGGCGGCTCCATCACCGGCGAGCACGGCGTGGGGATGGAGAAGCGCGACTTCCTCCCGCGCATGTTCGGCCCCGATGACCTGGCGCTGATGCGCCGCCTGCGCCGCGCCATGGACCCGCGCGAGCTGGCCAACCGGGGGAAGGTGCTCGGTGAACCGGTCCCCGCCCTGGTCGGCTGAGCCCGCCGGGGTCATCCACCCGGCGCCTTTGGTGGTCCGCTCTCCCGAGGAGGCCGCCGAGGCCGTCCGTGCACACGCCCGCCTCCTGCCCCGCGGCGGCGCCACCAAGCCCCCGCTGTGTGCGCCACCCGCGGGCGCCGCCGCCCTCGACCTGCGCGGGCTGCGCGGCGTCGTCGAGTACGACCCCGCCGAGTACACCCTCACCGCGCTGGCCGGGACACCGCTCGCCGAGGTCCAGGCACTGCTCGGCCGCGCCGGGCAGTACCTCCCCTTCGACCCGCCCTTCGCGCCAGGCGGCGCGACCCTGGGCGGCACCGTCGCCGCCGGGCTGAGCGGCCCGGGCCGCCACCGCTACGGCGGGGTGCGCGACTTCGTCATCGGCGTGCGCTTCGTGGACGGCACGGGGGCGCTGGTGCGCGGCGGCGGCCGGGTGGTGAAGAACGCCGCGGGGTTCGACCTGCCCAAGCTCATGGTGGGGAGCCTGGGGCGGCTCGGCGTGCTGGTCGAGGTGAGCCTGAAGGTCTTCCCGCGTCCCGAGGCCACCGCCACGGTGCGGCTCGACCGTCCCGCGCTGCCGGAGGCGCTCGACGCCCTGGTGCGCCTGGGGCGGGCACCCTTCGATCTGGAGGCCGTGGACCTGGAGCCGCCCGGGCGCCTGTGGCTGCGGCTCGGCGGGAACGCCTCGGCGCTTGGCGCCAGGATCGACCGGCTGCGCGCCTTCCTGGGAGGCGGCGAGGTGGTCCCCCGGGAGGAGGAGCGCCTGTGGGACGAGGCGCGCGAGTTTACCTGGGCGCCGCCCGATGCGGCCCTGGTGAAGGTCCCGCTCACCCCGCTCCGCATCCCTCCGCTGGAGGCCGCGCTGGAGCGGCAGGCAGCCCATCCGGCCGCGGGCAACCACCCCACGGGCGCCGCAGGCACATCGCCGGCCGCTGCGCCCACGCGGCGCTACAGCGCCGGCGGCCAGGTGGCCTGGGTGGCCTGGCCCCAAGACCTCGAGACCCTGCACGACCTGCTCGCCGGGCTGGGCCTGCGCGGCCTCGTCATCCGCGCACCCCGGCCGCCGGCGCGCCTCCTGCTGGGCGCGCCGCTGGAGCAGGCCTTCCTGCGGCGGGTGAAGGCGGCCCTCGACCCCCACGGCCGCTTCCCCGAGGTGGCTTGAGTGCACCACCAGATCCCCGCAGCCACCCTCGGCCCACACGGCGCGGGCATGGTCCGTGCCATCGAGACCTGCATCCACTGCGGCCTGTGTCTCCCGGCCTGCCCCACCTACCAGCTGCTGGGCGAGGAGATGGACTCGCCGCGCGGGCGCATCTTCCTGATGAAGGACGTGCTGGAGGGGCGCCTCCCGTCGGACGAGGCCACGCTGCAGTACGTGGACCGCTGCCTGGGATGCCTGGCCTGCCAGGCGGTCTGCCCGTCGGGCGTGCACTACGAGGCGCTGGTGGTCCCCTTCCGGGCGCACGCGGAGCGCCGCCGCCGCCGGCCGCTGCTGGCGCGCGCGGTCCGCGCGCTGGCCCTGCGCACGCTGCCCTACCCCGGCCGATTCCGCGCGGCGGCGCGCGCGGGGCTGCTGGCACGGCCGCTGCGAGGCCTGCTGCCGATGCCGCTGGCCGCCATGCTGGAGCTCCTCCCCGACCACCTGCCGCCACCGGTGCCGCTGCCGGCCGTTGTCCCGGCCGAGGGCCGACGGCGGGCGCGCGTGGCCCTGCTCGTGGGGTGCGTGCAGCAGGTGCTGGCGCCGGCGATCACGGCCGCGGCCGTACGCGTGCTGACCCGCAACGGCGTTGAGGTCCTGGTCCCGCCCGCCCAGGGGTGCTGTGGGGCGCTCCCCATGCACGCCGGGGCCGACGGCCAGGCCCGGACGCTGGCCAGACAGCTCCTGGCCGCCGTCCCCCGCGACGTCGACGCCGTCGTCACCACCGCGGCGGGGTGCGGCTCGGCCATGAAGGCCTACCCGCTGCTCTTTGCCGGCGACGGCGAGGGAGCCGGCGCGGAGGCCTTCGCCCGGCGCGTGCGCGACGTCAGCGAGGTGCTCGACGGCCTCGGCCTCATCCCGGGCGCGCGCTTTCCGGCACCGGTGCGCGTGGCTTACCACCACGCCTGCCACCTGGCGCAGGCCCAGGGGATCCGTGCAGCGCCGTGCCGGCTGCTGGCCGCGGTGGACAACGCGCAGGTGGTGGAGGTGACCGGCGGCGAGGCGTGCTGCGGCTCGGCCGGGATCTACAACCTGGAGGAGCCGGCGATCGCCCGCGCGCTGGGCGACCGCCAGGCCGCGGCCATCCGTGCCACCGGGGCGGCGGTGGTGGCCTCGGGCAACATCGGCTGCCTGGTGCAGCTGCGCGCGGCGCTGGCCCGGGCCGGCATCCCCCTGCCGGTCCGCCACACGGTGGAGCTCCTCGACCTGGCCTACCGGGGAGCGCCGCCCGCGTGAGCGGGGCCGGCGTCGGGGCTCACCAGAGGACGTGGGTGTCGAGGAGGAGCTTCAGGTGGACCGATCCTCCCAGGCCGCCAGCTCTCCGTCACAAACCGCGCACCTGCCGATCCGGGGGTGGGCCATGCCACCGATGATGCGTGCCGCCGTCCTGCCCGCGGTCGGGGCGCCGCTGCAGGTGGAGGAGGTCCCGGTCCCCGCGCCCCGCGCCGGGGAGGTGCTGGTGCGGGTGGCCGCCTGCGGCGTGTGCCACACCGACCTGCACGTCATCAAAGGCGAGGTGGCCTTCCCCACCCCCGCCGTCCTGGGCCACGAGATCAGCGGCACGGTGGCCGCGCGTGGACCGGGCGTCGGCGGGGTGCGCGAAGGCGACCGCGTGGTCTGCGCCTTCATCATGCCGTGCGGCACCTGCGCCTTCTGCGCCCAGGGGCGCGACGACCTGTGCGCCACCTTCTTCGAGCTCAACCGGCTGCGCGGCCAGCTCTACGACGGCACCACCCGGCTGCGGCGCCCCGACGGCACGCCGCTGGCGATGTACAGCATGGCGGGACTGGCCGAGTACGCCGTGGTCCCGGCCACCGATGTCTTCCCGCTGCCTGACGAGCTGCCGCTTCCGGAGAGCGCCATCCTCGGCTGTGCTGTCTTCACAGCCTACGGCGCCGTCCGTCACCAGGCGGACCTGCGCGCCGGCGAGACGGCGGCGGTCATCGGCACCGGCGGCGTCGGCTCGAACCTCGTCCAGCTCGCCCGCCTCGTCGGCGCGGCGCAGGTGATCGCCGTGGACGTGCGGGCGGAGAAGCTCGAAGCGGCGCGGGCACTGGGCGCCACCGACACCGTGCACGCCGGGGAGGAGGAGGTGGTCCCGGCCATCCTGCGCCTCACCGGCGGCCGGGGGGTGGACGTGGCCTTCGAGGCGCTGGGCCGCCCGGAGACGGTGCAGCAGGCCTTCGGCGCGGTAGCCGACGGGGGGCGGGTCGTCGTGGTGGGTATCGCCCCGGGCCGGGCGGCGGTCTCCGTCGAGATCACCCGCCTGGTGCGGCGCGGCGTGCGGGTGATCGGCTCCTACGGGGCGCGGGTCCGCGCCGACATGCCGCGGATCCTGCAGCTGGCGGCGGCCGCGGCCATCCGACCGGAGCGCACCATCACCCGGCGCTACCCGCTGGAGGCCGCCCCGGAGGCCTACGCCGCCCTCGACCGGGGGGAGATCGTGGGGCGTGCGGTGGTGGTGATGGGCCCCTGACCTGCTGCGGGAGGGATCGACCCCGGGCCTGGGGAACGTAGGGCTACATCCATGGACGTCCTGGCCGTCCAGGTCCTCAACGCCCTGCTCTACGCGGCGGTGCTCTTCCTCATCGCCGGCGGGCTGAGCCTGATCTACGGCGTCATGCGCATCGTGAACCTGGCCCACGGCAACCTTTACGCGCTGGGGGCCTACGTGATGGCCTGGGCGGTGGGGGTCGCCGGCGCCTCGCTCAGCGGCGGCATCCCCGGGACCGCCCCGCCCCTCCTGGTCCTGCTGCTGCCGGTGGCGGCGGCGGTCGTGGCCGTGGTGGGCGCGGTAATGGAGCCCACCCTGCTGCGCCCCCTCTACCGCCGCGCCGAGGAGTACCAGCTGCTCATCACCTTCGGGCTGCTGCTCATCCTGGAGGACGTCATGCGCATCCTCTGGGGGGCGACACCGCTGTCCGCCAGCGGGCTGTGGGCGGCGTTCGGCAGCGCCAATGTGCTGGGGGCCGTCTACCCCCGCTACAACCTCCTGGTGATCGTGCTGGGGCTGGCCGTGGCGGCGCTGCTGTGGGCGGTGGTCTACCGCACCCGCTTCGGGGTGGTGCTGCGCGCCACCTCGCAGGACCGGCGCATGGCCGCGGCCATGGGCATCGACGTGGGCCGCACCTACGTCCTGGCCTTCGCGCTGGGCACGCTCATGGCCGGGCTGGCCGGCGCGGTGATCGTGCCCATCCAGGGCGCGGTGCTCGGCATGGGCGTGGACGCCCTGGTGCTGGCCTTCGTCGTCGTGGTCATCGGCGGGCTCGGCAGCCTGGAGGGGGCGCTGGCCGGAGCGCTGATCGTGGGCATCGTGCGCACCGTGGCCATCCAGTACTTCCCGGAGCTGGAGCTGGCTGTCCTCTACCTCATCGCCGCGGCCGTGCTGGTCACGCGGCCGGCGGGGCTGTTGGGACGGGCGTGAACGAGGCCCAACCCACCCTGGCCCCTCCGGTGCCGACGGCGCGCCGCCCGGCGGCGGCCTGGGCGCTCGGGCCGCTGGCCCTGCTCCTCCTGCTCCTGCCCCTCCTGGAGGGCGTGCCGCTCGTCGGGGTGCTGGCCTCCCCGTTCCAGCGCATCCAGATGACCTACGGGCTGATCTTCGGCATCGCCGCGCTGGGCTTCAACCTGCTGCTGGGCTACACCGGCCTGCTCTCGTTCGGCCACTCCGCCTTCTTCGGCGGCGCCGCCTACACGGTGGGCTTCCTGGTGCGCTACCTGGGCGTCACGACCATGGAGCTCTGGCTGGCGGCTGGCGTCGCGGCCACGGTGCTGCTGGCGGCGGTCTTCGGCCTCGTCACTGTCCGGTACACGCGCATCTTCTTCTCCATCCTGATGCTGGCGCTCTCGCAGGTGCTGTGGGCGCTGGCGCTCAAGTTCTTCTGGATCACCAACGGGACCGACGGGCTGCGCATCCCCACGCCCGGGCTGCTGGGCGGGCTCGTGCGGACCGAGGACAAGCTCGCCTTCCTGGCCACGACCTACTATTATTACGTCCTCCTGCTCTTCTTCGCCGCGGTGGGACTGCTGTGGGTCCTCACCCACTCGCCCTTCGGCTACGCGCTGCAGGCCATCCGCGACAACGAGGTGCGGGCGCGCTTCGTGGGCATCCCGGTGCGGCGGTACCGCTACCTGGCCTTCGTCGTCTCCGGCGGCGTCACGGGGCTGGCGGGGACGCTGTGGGCGCCGCTCAACGGGCTGGTCACCCCCGACATCCTCTACTGGCCGTTCTCCGGCCGCATCGTCTTCATGGCGGTGCTGGGCGGCTTCAAGAGCTTCGCCGGTCCCATGGTGGGCGGGGTGGCCTACAACTACCTGGAGACCTACGTCATCAAGACGACGCAGTACTGGCAGGGGCTGCTGGGCGTGATCCTGGTGGCGCTCGTGCTGGTCATGCCGCAGGGGATCATCGGGGCGCTGGGGTGGTTGCGCCGGCGGGCCCGGGAGGGGGCGTGATGCGGCGGCGCGCCCGGGAGGGGACGTGATGGCGCTCCTGCAGACGCAGGGGCTGCGCAAGCGCTTCGGTGCGCTGGCCGCCGTGGACGGGGTGGATTTCCGCGTCGAGCCGAAGGAGTTCCTCTCGCTGATCGGCTCCAACGGCGCCGGCAAGACCACCCTGGTGAACCTCATCAGCGGGCTGCTGCCCCCGGACGACGGGCGCATCCTCTTCCAGGAGCGCGACATCACCCACCTGCCGGTGCAGTCGCGCATCCGCGCCGGCATCGCCCGCAGCTTCCAGCTGGTCAACCTCTTCGACCAGCTCTCCGCCCTGGACAACGTGCGGCTGGCCATCTTCGCCCGCGAAGGCACCATCCGGCGCGGCCTGGCCCTGGCCGACCGCGACCGGGCGGTGCAGGAGGAGGCCTTCCGCGTCCTGCGGGACTTCGGGCTGGAGGCCAAGTGGCGCACCCCGGCGGCCGACCTGGCCCAGGGGGAGCGCAAGCTCCTGGACGTGGCCGTGGCCTACGCGCTGCGGCCCACCCTCATCTTCCTGGACGAGCCCACCAGCGGCGTGGGGACGCGGGAGAAGGGGGCGATCATGGACATCGTCGCCGGGGTGGTGCGTGAGCTGGGCCTGGCCGCGGTGATCGTCGAGCACGACATGGACATCGTCTTCCGCTATTCCGACCGCATCGTGGTGATGCACCAGGGGCGCATCCTCGCCGACGGCGCGCCCGAGGCCATCCGCGCCGACCCGCGGGTGGCGGAGACGCTGCTGGGGCACGCCTGATGGTCGCCGACGTCCTGCTCGACGTCCGTGACGTGCACACCTACCGCGGGAACGCCCACGTCCTGCGCGGCGTCTCGCTGCATGTGGGAGCGGGCGAGGTGGTGGCGCTGGTGGGCCGCAACGGGGCCGGCAAGACCACCACCATGGAGAGCATCATGGGCCTGCTGCCGGTGCGCGCCGGGCGCATCACCTTCGCCGGGCGCGATCTCACCCGCCTGGGGCCCCACGAGCGGGCCCGCCTGGGCCTGGCCTACGCCCCCGAGGACGCCGGGGTCTTCCCGGACCTGACCGTGGCCGAGAACCTGAGCCTGGGCCTGTGGCTGGGGGGCGCACCGCGCGGCGACGGTCAGGAGGCCGCGGACGCGCCGGACCGCCGACGCCAGGTCTTCCAGCTCTTCCCGCACCTGGAGGCGCTGCTGGACCGGCGCGGGCTCCACCTGAGCGGCGGGGAGAAGAAGATGCTGGCCATCGCCCGGGCCATGGCCCTGGGGCCGCGCCTGCTCCTCCTGGACGAGTCCTTCGAGGGGCTCGCCCCGGTGGTGGTGCAGCGCTTCGCCGACGCCGTCCTGCAGATCCGGGCCATGGGGGTCTCGCTGCTCGTCGCCGAGTCCAACGTCATGACCGCCAGCCGGGTGGCCCAGCGCTTGTACGTGATCGACCGCGGTGAGATCATCTTCGAGGGCAGCCCGCAGCAGGCGTTCGAGGACGCCGAGGTGATGCGCACGATCAGGGGGTAGCACCATGCGTGGCGTGCCGCTGCGTCAGATCGGCTCCGCCGCGGTCGGCGCGGTCCGGCGCCGCCGCGGGACGGTCTTCCTCGTGGTCCTGGCCATCCTGGCCCTGAACCTGATCCTGCCGCCGCTCGTCCTCTCCGTGGCCCGCAAGCCCGCCGACCACATCTCGCTCAACCCCTGGCTGCGCCGCGTCCCCGCCTGGCTGCGCGACGACCCCGCCCCCTGGACGGAGAAGGCGCGCTTCCTGGCCAACGCGGCGCTGCTGTGGTTCGTCGCCTCGGGCGAGTACGACGCCGCCGAGTGGGGCTTCACGGTGACCACCCGCGACGTGGGACGGTGGCTGCTCATGGGCGTGCTCTTCGGCGCCTACACCGCCCTGTGGCTGGAGCGCCGCGCCCAGCTGCGCGCGGGCGTGGCGGGCGCCGGCCGGCGCGGCGGCCCGGCCGGGACGGCCGGCGCGGTGCTCTCCACGCTGGGCTTCTCCACCATGCCGTGCAGCGTGGCGGGGTGCGGCGCTCCGGTCCTGCCGGTCCTGGGGCTGGCCCTCACCGGACTCAGCAGCGGGACGATCTCGCTGATCTCCGGCCTCTCCCGCGTGCTGATCTGGGTGGTGCTGGCCGCCGTCGTGGCGGCGGTGTGGGTGCTGGCCCGCCAGGTCGCCGCGGCAGGCGCCGCGGCGCCCCCGCACCGGAGCCCCTCTCCCTCCGGCGCCGTGCCCGCAGGGTAGGGCTGCGGCCGCCGCGCGCGGGATGATCCGCCCGGAGGACTTCATCGGCCGGCCCTACGAGGAAGCGCGGGCGGCCTTTCGCTGGGCGGTCCCCCATCCCTACAACATCGCCCTGGACGTCTGCGACCGCTGGGCCGACGTCGACCCCGAGCGGCCGGCCATCCTCTACGAGTCGTCCGAGGGGGAGAGCGCCACCTGGACCTACGGCCAGCTGCGCCGCGAGGCCAACCGCCTGGCCAACGCCCTGGCGGCCCTGGGGGTCGGGCGCGGAGACCGCGTGGCCGTCATCCTGCACCAGCGCGTCGAGACGGCGGTCAGCCACCTGGCCTGCTACCGGATGGGGGCGGTGGCGGTCCCGCTCACGCGCATGTTCGGGCCGGACGCGCTGGCCTACCGTCTCGACCACAGCGGCTGCACCGTGGCGATCGCCGACCCCATGGTCCTCCCGGCCCTCAGCGAGGTGCGCGACCGCCTCCCGGCGCTGCGCACGGTCATCGTGGCGGACGGCGGCCGCGCGGTCGAGCTGCCGGAGGGGGACGGTGCGACACGCCCCCGCCACCTGCGCTGGAGCCGTCTCCTGGCGGAGGCCTCCGAGCGCTTCACGCCGGTGGTGACCTCGCCCGACGACCCCGCCCTGATCATCTACACCTCGGGGACGACGGGGCCGCCCAAGGGTGCCCTGCACGGCCACCGCGTCCTGCTCGGCCACCTCCCCTCGGTGCAGCTCTACTTCGACTTCGTCCCGCAGGGCGGCGAGGTGTACTGGACGCCCGCCGACTGGGCCTGGATCGGCGGGGCCTACGACCTCCTCTTCCCCGGCCTGCGCCTGGGCGGGCCCGTGGTGGCCTTCGAGACCACCCGCTTCGACCCCGAGCGCGCCGTCGCCCTGATGGCCCGCTACCGCGTCACCCACGTCTTCCTGCCGCCCACCGCGCTCAAGATGGCCATGCCGGTGGTGCGGCCGGGCGCCCCGCTCGTCCGCGCCCTGGCCCTGCGGGCGGTGATGAGCGGCGGGGAGCCGGTGAGCCCGGCCATCCTGGAGTGGGCGGCGGAGACGCTGCCGGGGGTGCCGCTGCACGAGATCTACGGCCAGACCGAGGCCAACCTGGTCTGCGGCAACTGCGTCCGCCTCTTCCCCGTGCGCCCCGGGTCGATGGGGCGCCCCTTCCCCGGGCACGAGGTGACGGTCCTGCGCGAGGACGGCACCCCGGCTGCGGTGGGGGAGCCCGGGGAGGTGGCCGTACGGGCGGACGGCGACCCGGTGGTCTTCCTGGGCTACTGGCGGAACCCCGAGGCCACCCGCGAGAAGGTGCGGGACGGCTGGCTGCGCACCGGCGACGTGGCCCGCCGGGACGCGGAGGGCTACTTCACCTTCGAGGGCCGCACCGACGACCTGATCACGAGCGGCGCCTACCGCATCGGGCCGGCCGAGGTGGAGGCGAGTCTCCTCACCCACCCGGCCGTGGCGGAGGCGGCCGTGGTGGGGGCGCCCGACGCGGTGCGCGGGCAGGTGGTGACCGCCTTCGTCACGCTGCGCCCCGGTTACACGCCGTCACCGGCGCTGGCCGCCGAGATCCAGGCGCACGTGAAGCGGCGCCTGGCCGCCTACGCCTACCCTCGGCGGGTGGAGTTCCTGGAGGCGATGCCGATGACGACGACGGGGAAGATCCGCCGCGCCGAGCTGCGCGCGCTGGTGGCGGGTCAGGGGCGCAGCAGCGGCACGCCCTCGAAGACCGTTCGGTAGATCACCGGGTCCAGCGTGGCGAGCCGAAGCCCATGGTGTTCTGCGTGGGCGCCAATCAGAAAATCGGCAGCGATGCGCCTCGGGAGCGCCCCGTGTCGTCGCATCCGGGCATACGCACCCATCGCACTCCCCGCCCGTTCCCACACGGCCTGCGGCATCTCCCAGAGGACCTCCGCCTCCGTGCGCTGCAGGAAGGTCTTGAGGGCCTCCCACGCTTGGGAGGCCGCCAGCTCCGCGTAGACCACCGGGCAAAGCACCACGCCCCCCGCTCCAACCCGATCCAGTAGTGTCAGGGCAGCCTGGTGCGAGGCGTCCTGAGGATCGAAGGCGGCCAGGATCACATTGGTGTCAAGGCTCGTCATCGCCCCAGCGCAGGCGCCGGACGTGCTTCACGGCATCTCCGCCCGTTTCCTCGTGCAAGGCCCGGAGGTCGAGTTCCTGAAGCAGCGCTCTCACGACCTCTGCGGGATTCGGACGGACCTTCCGCAGTTCCGCGTGATCTCCCCGGACAGTGAGCTCCAGACGGTCTCCTGGCTTGATCCCCAGCGCCCTCCGGATCGTGGCAGGGATGGTAATCTGCAACTTGCTGCTAACGGTCGCGGTAGACATGATTGGTAAGGTTATCATGCTTGGTAATACTTGCTTTGGTAACCTCAGTAAAGCATATCATACAAAGTCAATATCCTGCGACCCGCGCCCTCTCCCCTCTGACACCATTTGGGCCTTGGAGGACACAGCTCAGGGGCCAGAGAGCAGTGTGGACTTGATTGGGGGATGCACGGCGTTGCCGTCAACGAGCAGGGCGAGGTATAGGGTGGCGACCGGGGTTGTGCCCTTGGCCGGCAGATCCGCCTGGTACAGGCCATCACCCGCATATCTGCAGATCCCCGCTGCGGTCACCCGACCCTGCGGGTCCACGACCACATAGCGGCACTCCGGCGGCGCCTCGGTGACGGGGATGCTGAGGTCCCCGATCAGGTGGCGCACCAGCTCGGTCGTGCGCTGGTAGCGCACCACGCGCTCCACCTCGCCGCGGAGCTCCACCCGGCGCCCGGAGACGTGCACCTCGGTGACGTAGGCGTGGCGGGGGTCGGCGAACCGGTCGTAGGTGCCGATGGTGATGGGGTAGCTCAGGTCGCGCCAGACCGTGAGGACGGCGGTGTGCGGCGTCCAGCGGGTCAGGCGGTAGGGGCCGTTGGCGACGAGCAGGTGCCCGTGCCGCCCGCCGAACCGCCGCAGGGCCCGCCAGCGGGCGCGCGCCTCCTCGGTGGTGACGAAGGGCTGCAGCGCCGGCGGCACGTACGCCTCCCGTTCGAACGTCCCCGCCAGGTCGAGGAGGCGGCGGCGGAGGATGGGGTTGCGCACCAGGTCGAGCCAGGGGATGCCGCGGCGCGCCGCCTCCACCCGCGAGAAAGCGGCCAGCCCGCGCCGGACCGCTTCGTCCATCAGGACCAGCACCGTCCAGGGGACCGGGGTCCAGGGGGGCGCCACCACGGCGGCCTGCTCGGGCGGGAGGTGACGACGGAGGTAGACCTCGACCACCGGGACCGCCACGTCCACGTCCCGGTCGCCGACCTGCCGCCGCTCCAGCTCGGTCCCCGCAGGCCGCACGCCGGCCAACCACTCGCGCAACAGCGCCGTCCGCTCCACCACCGCGCGGTCGGACGCGCCGTCCGCCGGTGCCCCCCACCGGAAGGCGAAGGCGTAGGCGGCCAGGAGGTCGGCCGCCGTCATCGCCGTCCCGTCGTGGAAGTGTGAGGTGCGCACCCGGTAGCGCAGGGCCAGGGCGGCGCGCCTGCCCCGCCCCACCGCGTGAAGGGCACCGGTGGCGTCGGGCAGCAGGGCGTCGCCCGGCACCGCCACCTCGCCGCCGGTCGGGCGGCCACGACGTAGCCAGCCGAGCAGGCGATCCAGGACTCCCCGGCGCTCCAGCACCGCCACCCGCACGCGGTTCTCCACCCACCCCGACCCATAGGGAGCGGGGAGCAGCGCCGGGTCGCCCACCGCGGCCCACACGAGCGTCCCGAAGGGGTCGGTGAAGCCGGCCACCGGATTCCAGGCCGCAGCGGGGCCAGCCGCCACCCCCAGGCGCAACCACCCATTCCAGGGAAACTCCTTGAGCTTCACCGTGCGCACGAAGGTCGGCGAGGCCAGGCCGGCGTGGGCGTCGAAGCCGACGTTCTCCACTCCGGCGGAGAAGTGCGTGGTGAGGACCTCCCGCCGCAGCGTGTAGCCGGCGACGCGGGCCAGGCACTCCCGTTGCAGCAGGGCCACCAGGTGTCGCTCCAGGTTGAGGCGCCGGGCGAGGTCGCTTCGGCCGCCGGCCGACAGGGCTTCCCCGGGGGACTGGGAGGCATCGGGAGGGAGCGGAGCCCCCAGCGTCAGGTGCCGGAAGATGGTCGCCGCCTCCTCCCGTGCCGCCCCCGCCCACCGCTCCAGCAGGCGGTAGGCGTGGAACCAGCCCGCAGACCGCCATGGGAGGGCGCCACCGGCCACCCAGCCCAGGGGCGGCGGGTCGGTCAGGTCGGCCACGGCCACCTCCTCGAGCACCACGCCCGACGCGCCGGCCATGAGCCGGGCCGTGGCCGCCGTCCGGGCGGCCCGGGCCCGGTCCACGTGGGCCAGGAAGTCCTCGTGGTACGGCGTGACCGGATAGGGGTGGAAGACGAACCCGTCTCGCCCGCGGGCGGCGCGCCGGCCCAGGGCGGAGAGGGCGGCGTCCAGGCGCCGGCAGCGGTCGGCGCGCGGCTGGCGCGCCGCCTCGGGGGTGAGGCGCACGATGCGGTACGCTGCCAGGGAGCGGACCACGGCGGTCGGTGCGCCGCCGCGCAGGGCCCCGGCCGCGAGCGGGTCGCCCCCCACGAAGGCGTGCAGGCGGCCGCTGGCGATTTCTCGGGCGGCCTGAACCGGAGGCAGGACCTCCAGCCGGATCTCCTGCGGGTAGAAGGCGGGATACGCCGTGGCCTCGTGCCCCGCGTGCGCCGATGCCAGGGGAAGGGCGACGGCACCGAGAGCGGCCAGCGCTGCAAGCGCGCCGAACCGGCGCAAACGCACAACGGCGCGGACCCGCCGGCGCGAGGACGCACAGACCGGGCCTGGTCGGCGCAGGAGCAGAGGGGCACGGCCCCATCGGACCGTGCCCCCCCGCGCACGGACGCGCGTCTGGCCTAGGCGCGGACCTTCGGCCAGGTCTTGTCGATCCACGTGTACGTGGAGGTGGGCTCGCCCTTCGGCCACCCCGGCGGCGCGGTGATGTTGCGGATGGGTACGGTGATCATCGTGTTGGGGTTGAGGACCATGAAGTTGTAGTTGCGGTCGTTGTAGGCAAACCCGGTGACCGCGTCCTTGTACGCCTGGTGGTTGTCCGGCCGGATGTAGATGTAGCCGGCCGGGGCCTGCCAGGAGAGCCCCTCCAGCTGGCTGATGATCGCCTCGTCGTCCGGCCAGCCGCCGGTGAGGCGGTTGGCCCGCTCCACCGCCAGGCGGTACATGTGCAGCGCGGTATAGGCCCCCTCCGCCTCGAAGTTGGGGTACTCCTTCCAGCGGTTGAAGTACTTGCGCACGAAGATGTTGTTCAGCGGCCACTTGTTGCCCGGCGGGAAGTTCCAGTAGTAGTTGGCGTGCACGCCGGCGATGACCCCCTCCGGGTGGTCCTTGCCGATGGCGTGCGGCGCCACGCCGAAAGCGATGGTGCTGGCGAACTTCATCTGCTTGAACAGGCCGTAGCCCAGCGCCTGCTTGTACATGGCGATGTAGTCGCCGCCCCAGACTGACGAGACCAGCAGGTCGGGCTTGGCCGAGATGGTCTTGGTGATGTGGGCGGTGAAGTCGGTGGTCCCCAACCGCGGCCAGGCCTCCGAGACCACCTCCACGCCGGGGAGCAGCTTGCTGAGGGCGATGGTGAAGTGGTCGAAGGCGTTCCGCCCGTAGGCGTAGTCGGGGTGGATGTGGGCGATCTTCCGCACGTCCGGCCAGGTCATGGCCACGGCGATGGCCGCCATGACGCCGTCGGCGGACTGGATGTTGGTGATGCGGAAGACGTACTTGGGGTTCGGCACCGCCTTGTCGAACAGGAAGTCGGTGCACCCGTCGGCGAAGAGCGTCAGGACCTTCAGGTCCTCCGCCACCGGACCGATGGCCGGGGTGTTGCCGCTCGAGGTGATCCCGGTGAAGAGGTCGATCTTCCCCTCGAGCTTCATCCGCTTGAACTCCTTGACGTTGGCGTCGGTGCCGGCGGCCTCGTCGGCCTGCAGCGTCTCGATCTTGCGCCGGCCCAGGATACCGCCTTTGGCGTTGATCTCCTCAGCCGCCAGCAGGTGTCCCTTGAGCATGGGCGCGCCCAGCACCGCCGCCGGGCCCGAGAGGAAGGTCATGTGCCCGACCCGGAGCGGCGTGTCCGGGATGCGCCCCCGGGGGGGCGCCTGCGCCTCGGCACGCTCGGGGGCGACCAGTTGCGACGTGGCCAGGCCCCCGACCGCCGCGGCGCCGACGGAGACCCCGAGCGCTTTCAGGAACTCCCGCCGACTGACCTCCTGCTGACCCATTGCTCTCCCCCCTCTGCCGACCGTGCGCCCCGGCCCCTCGTGCTCCCGATGGCTCACCTCCCTCCGCCCAGGGCGCCTCCAGCCGCGAGTTGCTTCGCCCTTCGCCATCACCGTCCCCCACCCCTCCAGCGCCTCACCCGTCAGCGGCACCCGCCGCCCGCGACGCAGCCCACCCACCACCGGGTCGGGGGAAGGAGTCGCCCTGCGCCTGCGGAGAAGGCTCCCGCAACGCCACCCCGAGGGAGGCCCGCCATGCTCGTCCAGGAGACCACCCGGACGTACGGAAACGCCATCGGCGGCCGCTGGGTGCCGGGCCGCAGCGGCGAGACCTACACCACGGTGAACCCGGCACGGCCGGGCGAGGTGATCGGGCGCTTCCAGCGCTCCACCCCCGAGGACGTGGACGACGCCGTCGCCGCGGCTGCCGCCGCCCTCCCCGAGTGGGCGGCCACCCCGCCGCCCCGGCGCGGCGCCGTCCTCCTGGAGGCCTGGCTGCGGCTGCGGGAACGGGCCGAGGCGTTCGCCGAGACCCTCACCCGCGAGACCGGCAAGGTGATCACCGACGCCCGCGGCGAGGTGCGCCGCGCCCTCAACGTCCTGGAGTTCATGGCCGGAGAAGGGCGCCGGCTGGGCGGGGAGACGATCCCCTCCGAGCTGCCCCAGAACCTGATCTTCACCCGGCGGCGGCCGCTCGGGGTGGTCGCCCTCATCACCCCCTGGAACTTCCCCATCGCCATCCCCATGTGGAAGGTGGCCCCGGCGCTGCTCTGTGGGAACACCGTCGTCCTCAAGCCGGCCACCACCACCCCGCTGTGCGCCCTGCGCATCGCCGAGCTGTTCGCCGACGCCGGCCTGCCCCCGGGCGTCCTCAACGTCGTCACCGGACCCGGCGGGACGGTCGGGGACCGCCTCGTCACCCACCCGCAGGTCCGGGCGGTCTCCTTCACCGGCTCCACCGAGGTCGGCAGCGCCCTCTACGGGCGGGCCAGCGCGGGGTTGCGGCGCGTCCAGTGCGAGATGGGCGGCAAGAACGCCCTGGTGGTCCTGCCCGACGCCGACCTGGACCTGGCCGTCGAGGCCACGGTGCAGGGCGCCTTCGGCTTTTGCGGCCAGCGCTGCACGGCCACGAGCCGCGTGGTGGTGCACCGGGCCGTGCGGGAGGCCTTCCTCGAGCGCCTGGTGGCCCGGGTGCGCGCCCTGCGCGTCGGCGACCCCATGGACCCGCAGGCGGACATGGGGCCGCTGGCCAGCGCCGCTCAGCTGGAGAAGGTCCTGGGCTACGTGGCGGTGGGACGGGCGGAGGGCGCGCGCGTGCTGGCCGGGGGGGAGCGGGTGCGCCCGGCCGGCCTGGAGGAGGGCTACTTCGTGGCGCCCACCGTCTTCGACGGGGTCCAGCCGCGGATGCGGCTGGCCCAGGAGGAGATCTTCGGCCCGGTGCTGGCCGTCCTCACCTGCCGCGACCTGGACGAGGCGATCGCCATCGTGAACGACAGCGCCTACGGCTTCAAAGCGGCGCTGTACACCAGCGACGTGAACGCCGCCATGCGCTTCACCGACCGGGTGGACGTGGCCATGGTGCACATCAACGCGCCCACCCTGGGCGGCGAGGTGCAGGCGCCCTTCGGCGGGCGGAAGGCCTCCGGGGCGGGGTGGAAGGAGCAGGGGCGCGCGGCCATCGAGTTCTTCTCGGAGGAGCTGGTGGTCTACATGGACTACACCGGGGCGCGCCGCGACGCCCGCTTCATCTAGCGGCCCCGCCCAACGCCCCGGTGCGCGTCGCCCTCTTCACCACCTGCCTCGTCGACCACCTGGCCCCGCAGGTGGCGGCGGCGACGGTGGAGGTGCTGCGGCGCGCCGGGGTGGCGGTGCGCTACGACCCGGCGCAGACCTGCTGTGGGCAGCTCCCCCTCAACGACGGCTTCTGGCCGGAGGCGCGCGCGCTGGCCCGGCGCCACCTGGCCCTGCTGGCGGAGGCCGACGCCGTCGTCATCCCCTCCGGCTCCTGCACCGCCATGGTCCGCCACTGGTACCCGCGGCTCCTCGAGGCGGGACCAGACCGCGACCGGGCCGAGGCCGTGGCCGGGCGGACGTACGAGCTGTGCGAGTTCCTGGTGAGGCGGCTCGGCGTCACCGGCATCGATGCGGTCTTCCCCCACCGCGTCACCTACCTGGCCTCCTGCCACGGCTACCGGGAGCTCGGCCTGGGCGCCCTACCGCTCGGGTTGCTGCGCGCCGTGCGGGGACTGGAGCTGCGGCCGCTGCCCCGCATCGAGGAGTGCTGCGGGTTTGGCGGGGCCTTTGCGGTGAAGATGACAGATCTGTCCGCCAGCATGCTGGAGGCCAAGCTCCGGGCGGTCGAGGCCAGCGGAGCGGAGGTCGTCACGGGGACGGACGTCTCCTGCCTGATGCACGTCGCCGGCGGGCTGCGGCGCCGCGGCTCCCCCGTCCGGGCCGTGCACATCGCCGAGATCCTGGCCTCCCGGTCCCCGTGATCGACTTCCTGGACGGCGCCCGGCGCGCCCTGGCCGACCCCGAGCTCCAGACGGCGCTCGGCGGGGCGGTGCGGACGGTGCGCGAGCGCCGGGACGCGCTCGTGGCCACCCTCCCGGAGTGGCCGGCGTGGCGGGCGCGGGCGGCGGCGGTACGGGAGGCGGCGCTGGCCGACCTGGAGGGCCACCTGGACCGGCTGGAGAGGGCGGTCCGCCACGCGGGCGGCGAGGTCCACCACGCCCCTGATGCGACGGCGGCCCGCGCCCTCATCGTGGACCTGGTGCGGCGCTACGGCGCCCGGCGCATCGTGAAGAGCAAGTCCTCCACCACCGAGGAGATCGACCTCAACCCGGCCCTCGAGGCCGCCGGCGCCGAGGTCACGGAGACTGATCTCGGCGAGTTCATCGTGCAGCTCGCCGGCGAGCGCCCCGTGCACTTCGTCGCGCCGGCCTTCCACAAGTCCGCCGGACAGGTGGCGCGCCTCTTCGCCGAGCGGTTGGGCACGCCGCCCGCCGCGGCCCCCGAAGACCTGACCCGGCGCGCCCGCGCCCACCTGCGCGCGGTCTTCCTGGGCGCCGACCTGGGGATCACCGGCGTGAACTTCGCCGCCGCGGACACCGGGACGCTCGTCCTGGTGGAGAACGAGGGCAACGCCCGCCTCACCACCACGCTGCCGCGGGTGCACGTGGCGGTGATGGGCATCGAGAAGGTGATCCCGCGCCTGACCGACCTGGCTCTCCTGCTGCGCGTCCTGGCCCCCAGTGCCGTGGGCACGCGCGCGGCGGAGTACGTCTCGCTGCTCACCGGCCCGCGACGACCGGACGAGCACGATGGTCCCGAGGCCTTGCACCTGGTCCTGCTCGACAACGGCCGGCGCCGCATCCTGGCCGACCCCGAGGTGCGTGAGGCGCTCCGCTGCATCCGCTGCGGGGCCTGCCTGAACGCCTGCCCGGTCTACGAGCGCGCCGGCGGCCACGCCTACGGCTCGATCTACTCCGGCCCCATCGGTGCCGTCGTCACCCCGCTCCTCCAGGGAATCGACCGGGCGGGGCAGCTCCCCTTCGCCAGCACGCTGTGCGGCCGGTGCGCCGAGGTCTGCCCGGTGGGCATCGACCTGCCACGGCTGCTGCTGGTCCTGCGGCGGCGTGCAGTGGAGGCGGGACAGGTGGCCTGGCTGGAGCGGGTGGCCGTCCGGCTCTACGCGGCAGCCGCCGCGGACCCGAACCGGTGGGGCCTGGCCGGGCGGGCCCTGCGCGCGGCCCTGCGTCCGCTCGTCCGGGACGGGGCGGTGCGATGGCTGCCCCCGCCGCTTGGGGGCTGGACCGCCAGCCGGGACTTCCCGGCCCCGCCGCCTGCGGCATGGCGGGACCACCCGGCGGGCTCGACGGTGGCGCGCGCAACAGCCCCGGGCGCCGGGCGCCCCTCGCAGCCGCCGATCGAGGCCGCACCGGACGCGCCCGGCGCGGCGCCCCGCCCCGGGCCGCACGAGCCGCCTGGTGGTCCCCCGGGCCCCGGCGCGGCAATGGGCCCCGGCGCGGCAACGCACGCGAATCACCCGGCCTCCCACGAGTCGGTCCCAGAGGACCCAGTGGAGGCGCTGGCGGCACGGTGGCGGCGCACGGCGGCGCACTTCCACCGGGTCAGGCCGGAGCAGGTCGGGGACCTGGTGGCCGCTCTGCTCCAGGAGGTGCGGGCACGCGCCCCGGAAGGGGCCTTCACGGTGGCCCTCACAGCGCGGCCGCTGGTCGAGCGGCTCGGCCTCCGGGCAGCCGTCTCACAGGTGGCGGACAGGGTGCTGGACCCCGCGACGGCCACGCGCGACGCCCTGGCTGGGGCGCAGGCCGGCCTCACCGTCGCGGACTACGCCGTGGCGGAGACCGGCACGCTCGTGGAGCGGGCCTCAGCGGACCAGCCGCGCGCCTTCTCGCTCCTGCCGCCGGTCCACCTGGCGCTGGTGCCCGCCGGGGCCGTGCTCCCCACCCTCCCCGCGCTCTTCGCCGTCCTGGAGCGGGAGGAGCCGCCCTCGGCCTGGACCTGCATCTCCGGGCCAAGCGGCACGGCGGACATCGGCCTGACCTACGTGTCGGGCGTGCACGGCCCGGGGGAGGTCCACGTCATGCTGATCGAGGAATTGTCGTGACGCCTCCCCTCCCTTCGATCGACCGGAGCCCTGGAGCCCCATTGAAAGCAGGACTCGACTCCTGAGAGGCGGCAGCCCTGTCCCGCCGCCGGCGCAACGGCTGGCCGGCCGGGGAAGGAATCCGTCCCGTGGATTTGGTATACCAATGGTACACACATCAAAGGTGGCGGCGGCCGTTCCCGTGAGCAGCAGGAATGGGTCGAAGGAGGTCGCGTACGCGCACCTGAAGCGGGCCATCCTCTCCGGTGCGCTGCGTCCCGGCGCGCCCATCGCGGAGCGCGCGCTGGCCCAGCGCTACCGGCTCAGCCGTACGCCCATCCGCGAGATCCTCCACCGGCTCCACCATGAGCAGCTCGTGGTGCTCTACCCGCGGCGGGGTGCCTTCGTCCGCCAGCTGGAGACCCGCCACATCCTGGAAATCTTCGACGCCCGGGAAGCGGTCGAACCCATCGCCGCGCGCCTGGCGGCAGCCTTTCCGGACCACCCCGCCCTCGACCGGCTGACGCGGGAGTTCGCGGCCCTCCGGCTCGAGGACACCCCCGACGCCCGGGCTGCGCTGGTGGCGGCCGGCCGGCGCCTGCACGACCACGTCGTCCGGGCGTGCGGGAACTCCTACCTCCAGCAGATGTACGCGATCCTCCGGAACCAGTCGGCCCTCGTGCGCGCCCTGACGAGGCAGCGCTTTGAGATCGAGCGGGAGTCGTACGCCGCGCACCTTCGAATCCTCTCAGCCCTTCGAGAGGGCGACCCGGAGGGGGCGGAGGCCGGCATGCGGGACCACCTGCGCACGACCCGCGAACACCTGATGCGCCGCTTCTTCACGGCGAGAGGCCCCAGGACGCGGACGAGGGCGAGAGCACGAGGGGGGAGACCGGATGGGTAGCGACGACAGCTACGCACGTGACCGGATGGGGGTGACCCGGCGGGAGTTCCTGAAGGCCGCGGGAGGCGTCGGGGTAGGGCTTGCGGTCACCGGACTCGGGGTCCCGCGGCACCTCTGGACGGCGGCGGCGGCTCCCGGGGCCACGCCGCGCCGGGGGGGGCAGATCACCTTCGGGAGCGCGGCCCTCCCGGCCAGCATCGAGCCCCACCTGGAGGGGGCCGACATCTACCAGCGGCGTAAGCCGCTCTTCTACGAGACGCTCACCTGGGTGGACTTCGACTTGGTCCCCCGGCCCATGCTGGCCGAACGCTGGGAGGAGCGCTCCCCAACGGAGTACATCTTCCATCTCCGGCGCGGGGTCAAGTTCCATAACGGCAAGGAGATGGACGCCGAGGATGTGAAGTACAGCTACGAACGGGTCCTCGACCCGAAGACCGGCTCGGGCGGGCGTGGGGATCTGATCATGATCCGGTCCATCGACGTGGTCGACCGCTACACCCTCCGCTTCACCCTCCACGAGCCGAACGCGACGTTTCTCATCAACCTGGCCGGGAAGTACAACGCGGTCATCCCTAAGGACGCCGTTCGCACTGGCCGGGAACTCCAGCAGGCGGCCGTCGGGACCGGCCCATTCCGGGTCGAGGGGTTCGAGCCCAATCGACGTCTCGTCCTGCGGCGGTTCGACGACTACTGGGACCGCGGGAGGCCCTACCTCGATGGCATCACGTTTCAGGCGATCCCGGACGAGTCCTCGCTGGTGGCCGGACTCCGCGCCGGCCAGATCGACATGGTGCAGTTCGAGAGTGGCGCCAACTTCCAGCTCGTCCGGCACTTGCGGGCGTTGAACAACATCCAGGCACCCGGGATCCGGTGGGTGGTCCTCGACCTGGCGGGAGACATGGAGCCGACGAAGAACCCCGACGTGCGGCGCGCGGTGGCGCTGGCCATCGACCGGGACGCCGTCCTGCGCATCGCGGGCAACGGGCTGGGGCAGCGGCTGGGCGTCCTCCCACCCGCCATGACCTTCTGGGCCATGCCGGTGGATCGCCTCCCCAACCAGAAGCGCGACGTCGCCCGGGCGCGGGAGCTGCTGCAGCGCGCGGGGCTGCGGCCGCCCGTGCCGCTGACGATCCGGAACATCGTCGGCTTCCCCTCCCTCGCCGCCTCCATCCAGGTCATCGCCGACAACCTCAGAGAGGCTGGCTTCGAGGTCAAGGTGGAGACGGTCGACATCGGCGTCTGGATCAAGGACTGGATCGCCCGCCAATCCCCGTCGACGGTGAACGAGTGGGGCGGGTTCGTGGATCCCGACCAGGCCTTCTACCGCCACTACCGACAGCCCCCGCAGGGGGTGGACTTCCGGCGCTGGGGGAACCCCGAGGTGGACCGACTGCTGGATGAGGGACGTCGTACCCTCGACCGGAACCGCCGGAAGGCCATCTACGACCGGGTGCAGACGATGCTGGCGGATGACCCCATCAGCGTTCCGCTCTACGCCCCTCATCTGCTGTACAGCTTGAACCGAAAAATTCAAGGATTTCGTCCGTACCCGACGGGCTTCCTGTACGGGCTGCGGTTCGTCTGGATCGAGGAGTAGGTAGGCGCTGCGGGCGTACGTTCTCCGGCGACTCCTGGCGATGCTGGCCACGCTGCTGGGGGTCAGCCTCATCGTCTTCGGGCTGATGCGGCTGATCCCCGGCACGGTGGTCGAGCAGCTCCTGGGGCAGAGTGCGCTGATCACCGAGGAGACGCTCCGCAGCCTCCGTGTGTTCTTCGGGCTTGACCGCCCCTGGTACGTGCAGTTCGGCGAATGGGCGTGGGGACTGCTTCGCGGAGACCTCGGTCACTCGTGGCGGAGCGATCGGCCTGTGGCCGCGCTGATCCTCTCCCGGCTGCCAGTCTCGGCGGAGTTGGCCGTCCTGAGCGTCGCCTGGTCGTTGATCATCGGGATCCCGCTCGGGATCGTGGGCGCCGTCCGACGGGGCTCAGCGGACGGCTTCGTGCGGATCGTCTCGACCCTAGGCCTCTCCGTACCCGCCTTCTGGCAGGGAACGCTGCTCATCCTGCTCTTCTCGGTCTACCTGCAGTGGATGCCGTCGCTGCAGTGGATCCCGTTCACCCAGGATCCCCTGGGCAACCTCAGCATCATGGCGCTCCCCGCGCTCACGCTGGGGACGGCCACGGCCGCCATGATCAGCCGAATGACGCGATCGGCGATGCTCGACGTGCTGGGACAGGACTACGTCCGCACCGCTCGGGCGAAGGGCCTTGGGCCTCAGCGCGTGCTGCTCCGCCACGCTTTGCGCAACGCGCTCATCCCCATCATCACCGTGGCTGGAGTCCAGATGGGATACATCCTGGGTGGCATTGTCGTGGTCGAGGACGTCTTCAGCCTCCCCGGGGTCGGCCGCCTCCTGCTGGACGCCATCTTCCAGCGGGACTACCCTGTCGTGCAGGGCACGATCCTCGTGGGCGCAGCGCTCTTCATGCTGCTCAACTTCACCGTCGATCTCCTCTACGCGGTCATCGACCCGCGGATCCAGTACCAGTGATGGCCCGCGCCATCCGCGCCATTCCGCCCTCGCCCGCGCTGGCGGTGGCTGCCCGCCCGCTGACCCGTTGGGCAAGCCACCTTGGGCGGAACACGCTCTTCGCTGTTGGCCTGACCCTGCTCGCCGCGCTGGCGGTCGTGGCGCTCCTGGCCCCGGTGTTTGCCCCCTACGGCCCCACCGCCATCGACGCCGAGCGCATGTTCCAGGCGCCTTCTCGCGCGCACCCCTTCGGGACGGACCGCTTCGGGCGCGATCTGCTGAGTCGTGTGATTTTCGGCGCTCGGGTTTCGCTGGGGATCGCGTGCGCCGCTATCACCATCGCCGCCCTCGTCGGCGGCCTCCTCGGGCTCCTGGCCGGATTCTGGGAGCGCCTCACCGACCTGGTCTTGGGACGCGTCATGGACATCTTCTTCGCATTCCCGTCGGTGCTGCTGGCGCTGGGGATCTCGGCGGTCCTCGGGGCCGGGGCGACGACCGTCATCATCGCCATCGCCGTTGTCTACACCCCCCTGTTCTTCCGGGTGATGCGGGCGAGCGTGCTCGCGGAGAAACGCCTCGCCTACGTCGAAGCGGCGATGGCGATGGGCGCCGGGCCGCTGCTCATCATGCGGCGCCACATCCTGCGGAACGTGCTCTCCCCCATGATCGTGCAAGTGGCCGTCTCCCTCTCCTATGCCATCCTCATCGAGTCGGCGCTCAGCTACCTTGGTGTGGGCGTCCAGCCCCCCACGCCGTCCTGGGGCACCATCCTCAACGAGGGAAAGGAGTTCCTGCCGATCTCCCCATGGATCTCGCTCTTCCCCGGGCTCTTCATCATGCTGTCGGTGCTGGCGCTGAACCTCGTGGGAGACGCCCTGCGTGACTACCTCGACCCGCGGCTCCGCCCATGAAGGAGGAGGTGGTGCGCGTGGGCGTGGTGGGGGTGGGCCACTTTGGTCGCCTCCATGCAGCGGCATTGCGCGACCTCCCTGGCGCGCGCCTCGCTGCCCTGTGCGAGCCCGACGAGGCGCGGCGCCACGCCGCCGCCGTCGCTTTCCCTGACGTGCCGCTCTTCGCCTCGTTCGCGGAGACGCTGGAGCGGGCGGAAGTGGACGCCGTGGTCCTGGCCACCCCCGAGACGGAGCACGCCGCGCAGGCGGTGGCGGCCATGGAGCGCGGGTGGGACGTCCTGGTCGAGAAACCGCTGGCGCCCTCGTTGCTGGAAGCCCGGGCGGTGCGGGAGGCGGCCCGCCGGACAGGCCGGGTGGTCCACGTGGGGACCGTCCTCCGCTTCAGCGTGCCGCACCGCCAGCTGGCCGGAGCCGTCCACGCGGGGCGACTCGGCGCAGTGCTCCACGTCCGCGCGATCCGCTGGATCAGCCGTGAGTGGCTCACGCGGACATCGGTCCACCTGGCCTATCGGGCTGCCATCCACGACATCGACCAGGTGCTGTGGCTGACCCGCTCCCGCGTCGTCCGCGTGGCGGCTGCGGCCCACCCGCTCCCGGAAGAGGGTCGCCCCGCCGCCCTGGCGGCATTGCTCTGGCTGCGCTCGGGCGCAACGGCCAGCGTCGAGACGCACTTCCTCGTGCCCGCCGCGTTTCCGAGCACCATGCTTCCGCCCGAGCGGCCCGGCACCCGGCGCGGACTCCTGGAGGTGGTGGGGAGCGGAGGCCTGGGGCGGGTCGACGAGGGCGCCGGCCTGGAGCTGTGGACGGACGAGGGGGCGTATGCGCCGGATACGTTGGTCGTCCCTGCCGTCGGTGGTCGGATCGACGGCGCCCTCCGCGCCGAGCTGGAACACTTTACGGCCTGCGTGGCAGGACGTCATGCCCCGAGCACCGCGGCCCTCGACGAGCACGTGCACGCGGTGGCCGTCGCTGCCGCGCTGGTCGCCGCCGCCGAGACGGGGAGCCTGACTGAGGTCGAGGAGGGGCGGTGAAGCCCAAACAGGTCGTATCGCCGGCCAAGGTCGGGGGGTTGAGCCGGAGGGAACTCGACGCTTTCTTGGCGGAGCCCTGGAATGCCCGTCTGGCCACCATCACCCCCCAGGGAACCCCCTACGTCGTGCCGGTCTGGTATCAGTTCGATCCGGCCGAACGGGTGTTCTACGTGGTGGCCCGGGCACGTGCCGCTTACGTCGAGCACATCCGACACCACCCGGCCGTGGCCGTGCACATCGCCGACGACGCCCACCTCGAGCACACCCGCGTCCTGGTGGAAGGAACGGCCGAGGTCGTCGAGGGCCCCGTGGCGCCCCGGGACCATCCCCGCCTGCGCGCAGTGGCCATGCAGTTGGCGCGCCGCTACATGGGGGAGCGTGGGCTCGAGTACGCCGAACGCACCATGGGACGTCCCCGCTACCTGATCCGGATCGTGCCCCGGCGATGGCGGACCTGGACCGGGACCGAGTGGGCCCGGCGGTACCGGGCGTAGAGGACAGGGACATGCGCATCCTCGACCGGATCGCCCTTGTGGGGAGCAGCCGTTTTGGTCTCAGCAACCCGTACGACTGTAGTGTCTATGCGGTCGAAACAGCCGCAGGGACGGTGCTGGTCGACGCCGGGTGCGGCCTGGAACCGGAGCTCATCGCGGCCAACTTGCGGCGCGATGGGTTCGACCCGTCGGCGATCCACACTGTCGTCCTTACCCACGCCCACGCCGACCATGCTGGCGGTGCCCGCGGGTGGAAAGACCGGACCGGCTGCCGGCTGGTGGCGCCCGCCGGGGAGCGCGCGGTCGTTGAGGGCATCGTCGACCAGAGTGCCGTCCTCGAGCAGGCGAAACGTGCCGGCCTCTACCCGTCCGACTACGTGTTCCCCACCGTCACGGTGGACCGAGGCGTGGGCGATGGGGAGACGCTGGACTTCGGGGACGTGCGGTTGCAGGCGCTGGAGGTGGCGGGCCACACGCCCCACCACACCTGCTACCTGACAGACCTGGACGGGCGGCGCGTCCTCTTCTCCGGCGACGCGGTGCTCTACGGTGGGAGCCTGCTCCTCCAGAACACCCCGGGGTGCAGTCTCGACGCCTACCGACGCGACATTGGAAAGCTGGCGGGGCTCGGCGTCGACGTCCTGCTGCCCGGGCACGGGATCTTCGTGCTCCGCTGCGGCCAGGAGCACCTGGACCGGGCGGTGGCCGCGCTCCGCGAGCTGGCCGTGCCGCCGAATTTCGCCGCCTTATGTCCCAAGGTCATCCCGGAGGTCTACCGAAGATGAGCCTGAGGGCCGCCTACGGCACATTGCACCTCGACGACGTCCGTGGCCGGCTGGACCCCGCGGAGGTGGAGCGCCTGGCCGCCCGCCTGGTGGCCTCCCCGAGCTGGGGCCCCGAGACCGGGTGGGAGGCGTCGATCGCGGGCATCCTCGAGGACGTGTGCCAGGCGGCCGGTCTGACCGTCCGAGAGCAGCCAATCGGCCAGGGGCGACGTAACCTGCTGGCGGTGTTGCCGGGCGAAGCCGAGGGTCCCGCTCTCTTGCTGCTCAACGGCCACATGGACACCGTACCTCCCTCGGCCCAGATGACCCGACCCCCCTTTGCCGCCGTCGTCGAGGACGGACGCCTGTGGGGCCGGGGTGCCGCCGACATGAAAGGCGGCCTGGCGGCCATGACCTGCGCACTGGTCGCCCTCCGGCGGTCCGGCTTCCGCCCCCTGAGCCCCGTGGTCCTGACGGCGGTCGCCGCGGAGGAAACGGGGAACCTCGGGACGGCGGCTCTCGTGCGCGCCGGGCCGCCTGCGCGGGCGGCGGTCGTAGGGGAGCCGACGCGGCTCCACGTGGTCACCGCCCACAAGGGGGTCGATCGCTATCGGGTAACGGTTCGGGGACGGGCGGCCCACGGTAGCACCCCCGAGCGAGGGGTGAACGCCATCGTGCAGGCCGCCCGAGTCATTGTGGCCATCGAGGAACGCCTGCGGGATGCCTGGGCCGCACAGCGCCACCCCCTGCTCGGGACGGCCACCCTGAACATTGGGACGATTCAGGGAGGGATCAGCCGGAACGCCGTCCCCGACCGGTGCGTGTTTCAGGTGGAAAAGCGGTGGCTACCCGGGGACGCGCCGGAGTCCATCCGGGCCGACCTGGAGCGCGTCATCCAGGAGACCATCGGGTGTGGATGGGCGGAGGTGGCCCGCGAGCCCGAGTTCGAGCGCATCCCGCATCCACCGCTCGACCTCCCCCGCAATCACCCTCTCGTGGGAGCTGCACTAGCCGCTCTCGGCGAAGTCCGGGGCGTCCAACCGGACCTCGCCGTCCTCCCCGCCTTCACGGATGCAGCCCTCCTCCAGGCTGCCGGGACGCCGACCATCGTCTGCGGCCCAGGAGACCTGGCGGTGGCCCACGCGGACGACGAGCATGTCCCGACCGCCGAGTTATACGATGCGGCCCTCGCCTATGCAGCGCTCACGCTGATCCTGGCCGAGGAAGAGCGGCAGGGTCGCCGTGCCGGCTGACCTGCGGGGCACCGTACCCGCGCTGGTCACCCCCTCCAGGTCGGGCCGCGCCGGGCCGGTGTCCTTCACGCTCGTCCTCGGACGGCGGGCGCATAGAGCTGGCCCACGTACTCCTCCAGCACCCGGTGGGTGTTGTAGCGCGGGCAGAGCCGGCGGATCGCGGTCTTGACCCGGGCGAGCCAGCGGCGCGGCAGCGCCCCGTCGCGGTCGTAGAAGAGCGGCACCACCTCCTGCTCCAGCAGGCGCAGCAACGCGTCGGCGTCGCGCGCGTCCTGCTCCTCGACCCCCAGGCCGTCCGTGACCGGCAGGGCCCAGCCGATGGCGTCCTCGGGGACGAGCCGCACCGCCTCCTCCCACCACCCGTCCAGGGTGCTCAGGTGGAGGGCGCCGTTCGCCACGGCCTTCATGCCGCTGGTCCCGCTGGCCTCCTCGGGACGCCGCGGCGTGTTGAGCCACAGGTCGGCGCCCTGCACCAGCGCCGCGGCCAGGGCCAGGTCGTACTCCTCCAGGAAGACCACCCGGCCCCGGAAGCGCTCGTCCCGCGCGCGCGCCACGACCTCCTGGACCAGCGCCTTCCCTTCCTCATGGCGCGGGTGGGCCTTGCCGGCGAAGACGACCTGAACAGGCCGCGCGGGGTCGCCCAGGAGCCGCGCCAGCCGCTCGGGGTCGCGCAGGAGCAGCGTGGCGCGCTTGTAGGTGGCGAAGCGGCGGGCGAAGCCGATCGTGAAGGTCTCGGGGTCGAGGGGGCGTAGGGCGACGGCGCCCTCGCCGCGGGCCAGACGGGCGTTCACCAGGTCGACGAGCGCGCGGCGCTGTGCGGCCCGGGCCTCCCACAGCGCCTCGTCGGGCACCGCCGCCAGCGGCCGCCACACCTCGGGGTCGTGCGGACGGTGGCGCCACGCCGCCCCCAGGTGGGCGTCGAAGAGGCGCGCCATCGCCGGGCCGACCCAGGAGGCGAGGTGGACGCCGTTCGTCACGTGCCCGATGGGCACCTCCGCCTCCCCCACCTCGGGCCAGAGCCGACGCCACATGCGCCGCGTGACGGCCTCGTGCAGCGGGCTCACCGCCGTGCGGCGGGCCGAGCAGCGCATGGCCAGGGCGGTCATCGAGAAGGGCTCGCGGGGGTCGGCGGGGTCGACGCGGCCCAGGGCCACCAGGGCGTCCGGCTCCACCCCCGCCGCGACGGCCAGCGGCCCCAGGTAGCGGTGCGCCAGGTCGGGCGGGAAGAGGTCGTGGCCGGCGGGCACCGGCGTGTGCGTGGTGAAGACCACGGAAGCGGCGGAGCGGCGGCAGGCCTCCTCGAAGGGCAGGCCCACCTCGCGCCACGCCCGCAGCCGCTCCAGGACGAGCAGGGCGGAGTGCCCTTCGTTCAGGTGGAAGACCTCCGCCCTGACGCCCAGCGCGGCCAGGGCGCGGTGGCCGCCCACCCCGAGCAGCAGCTCCTGCTGGAGACGGGTCTCCTGGTCTCCGTCGTAGAGGCGGGCGGCGATCCGCCGGTCCTCGGGCGTGTTCTGGGGGAGCGCGGCGTCGAGCAGGAGCAGGGTGGCCCGCCCCACCCGCGCCTGCCAGATCTGCAACGCCACCTCGCGGCCGGGGAAGGGCACGGTGACGATGACGGACCCCCCGTCGGCCCCGCGGACGGGCTCCAGCGGCAGCGTCCCGGGATCGACGGGATCGTAGGCCTCGTGCTGGCGGCCTGCCGCGTCGAGGACCTGCCGGAAGTACCCCTCGCGGTAGAGGAGGGTGACGCCGACCACCGGGAGGCCCAGGTCGCTGGCGGACTTGAGCACGTCGCCGGCCAGCACGCCCAACCCCCCGGCGTAGGTGGGCAGACAGGGCGCCAGGGCGAACTCCGCGGACGCGTAGGCGACGACACCGGGCGCGCGCGCGCCGTCGCCGGCAGACACGGCGGGCGGGCGCACCGCCGCCTGGAACGCCGCCAGGACCTCGGTGCAGGCCGCCTGGAAGGCGGGGTCCTCTGCCGCCGCCCGGAGGCGCTCCTCCTCCACCTCGCGGAGCACCGCCACCGGGTTGTGGCGCGAGCGCGCCCAGCACTCGGGATCGAGCTGCGCGAAGAGGCGGGAAGCCTCCGGATGCCACGCCCACCACAGGTTGTACGCCAGGTCCCACAGGCCGGAGAGGCCGGCCGGCAGCCGCCGCGGGCGGACGGGCGTGGTCGTAGAGGGCGTCCAGTCGCTCAAGGCACGCCACCTCGCTCTCGCTGGGTGTGAGCCCCGGGACGCTCAGTGGAGCGCGGCCGCCTGCGCCCGCTCGACCGTCAGCGCGTAGAGGTCGGCGTAGCGCCGGGCGCTCCGGTCCCAGGAGAAGTCCTGCCGCATGGCCGTCTGCTGCAGCCGGTACCAGGTGGGCCCGTCGCGGTAGGCCGCCAGGGCCCGGCTCAGCGCGGTCTGCAGCGCCTCCGGGGCGTAGGCGTCGAAGACGAACCCGGTCGCCCGCCCCTGGGCCACGGCGTCGGGGGTCGCATCGACCACCGAGTCCGCCAGCCCGCCGGTGCGCCGCACCACGGGCAGCGTCCCGTAGCGCATGCTGTAGAGCTGGTTCAACCCCGACGGTTCGAAGCGCGAGGGCATGAGGAAAAAGTCCGCCCCGGCCTCGATGCGGTGGGCCAGCGGCTCGTCGAAGCCGAAGGCCACGGCGACGCGACGGGGGTGGGCGCGCGCCAGCGCCTCGAACCGCTCCTGGTAGCGGGCTTCACCGGTGCCCAGGAGGACGAACTGCGCTCCCTGCGCCACGAGCCAGGGGAGCACGGCCGTGACGAGATCGCAGCCCTTCTGCTCGGTGAGGCGGCTGACCATCCCCACCAGCGGGGCGTAGGGCAGAGGACGCAGGCCGCGCTCGCGTTGCAGCGCCCGTTTGCACCGCCGCTTACCCTCCAGGTCGTCGGGGCCGTACCGGGCCGGCAGGTGGGGGGCCACCCGCGGGTCCCAGCGGGTGTAGTCGACGCCGTTGAGGACGCCGAAGAGGTCGGCGCTGCGCCGCCGCAGAACCCCGTCGAGCCCGGCCCCGTACTCCGGCGTCTGGATCTCCCGCGCGTAGGTCTCGCTCACCGTGCTGAGCACATCGGCGTAGACGAGCCCCGCCTTGAGACAGTTCACCTGGCCCCAGAACTCCAGCCCCTCCGGAGTGAAGTACTCGGCGGGCAGCCCGAGGAAGCCGAACTGCTCGCCGGGGAAGACCCCCTGCATCGCCACGTTGTGGACCGTGAAGAGCACCGGCCAGGCGGGCTGGCGGGTGCAGCGCCGCCGGTGGACGTAGGCGGCCACGAGCGCGGCGTGCCAGTCGTGCGCGTGGACCAGGTCGGGGGCGAAGAGCGTCTCGGCCACCACCAGCGCCGCCTGGCTGAAGAAGGCGAAGCGCACGAGGTTGTCCTCGTAGTCGCGCACGCCGTCGCCGTACACCCCGGGGCGGTCGAAGAACGGCGGGCAGTCGACGAAGTAGACGGGCACGCCGGCGGGCGACGTGGTGGTGAGCACCGCCCCCTCGACGGTGCGACCGCCGATGGGCAGGCGCAACGGCTGCGCCCGGTCCAGCCCCGCCGGTGAGACGGCCCGGTAGCGGGGCAGGACCAGGCGGACGTCGTGCCCCAGCCCCCGCAGGGCCGCGGGCAGCGCCCCCGCGACGTCGGCCAGCCCGCCGGTTTTCACGTAAGGGACGGCCTCGGCGACCGCGAAGAGGACCTTCACTGCTCCCCAGGGTATCGGTCGCGTTTACCTATCGTCAATGTCGACCGGCTCCACCAGCCCCACCATCAGGTCGTTCACGTTGGTGAGCGTCGGTCCGGTGACGACCAGGTCCCCCAGCGCCTCGAAGAAGGGATAAGCGTCGTTCCGCTCCAGGGCGGCCAGCGGGTCGAGCCCGCGGGCCCGCGCGCGGGCCAGGGTCGTGCCGTCGGCCACCGCGCCCGCGGCGTCGGTGGGACCGTCGGTGCCGTCGGTCCCCGCGGCCAGCACGAGCACGCCGGGGAGGCCGTCGAGCTCCAGGGCGGCACCCAGCGCGAACTCCTGGTTCCGCCCGCCCCGGCCGGGCCCGCGCACCGTGACGGTGGTCTCCCCGCCCTGGAGCAGGCAGACCGGCCGCCCCTCTCTCCTTTCCCACCGGCCACCCTCCCGATCACCTGGAGGCGCACGTCCCTCGCGCACGGCGCGCAGGAGCCGCCCGAAGGCGCGCCCGGCCTCCCGGGCCTCCCCCTCGACGGTGACCGAGAGGACCGAGGTGAGATAGCCGAGCTCGCCGGCCCGTCTGGCGGCGGCCTCGACCGCCCGCCGGAGGTCCGCGACGACGGCGGCCCGCGCCAGGGCGAAGACGGGGTCGCCGGGCTTGGGCGTCTCGGGGTGGCGTCCCGCCCGGCCGCTCTCCAGGTAGGCGCGCGCCCCGAGGGGCACGCGCTGGAGCACGCCCCGTCGGGAGAGGACCTCGAGGGCATCGGCGAAGGTGGTGGGGTCGGGGACGGTCGGGCCCGAGGCGATCACGTCCAGCGGGTTGCCGAGCACGTCGGAGAGGGCGAGCGTCACCGACCGCGCCGGGGCGAGGTGCCGGGCCAGCCAGCCGCCTTTCAGGCGGGAGAGGTGCTTGCGGACGGCGTTGAGCTCGCCGATCGGCGCGCCGGCCCGCAGGAGGAGGTCGGTGACCTCCCGCTTGTCCTCCAGCGTGACGCCGGGGGCGGGTGCGGTCAGCAGGGCCGACCCGCCGCCGGAGAGGAGCACCAGGACCAGGTCGTCGGCATCCGCCTGCCGCGCCAGGCGGATCACCGCTTCCCCCGCGGCGACGCCGGCGGCATCAGGGTGAGGGTGTCCGGCCTCCAGGACGCGCACCCGGCGGGTGGGGACGACGTGGCCGTACTTCACGGCCACGACGCCGCCGCTGAGCCGGTCCTCCAGGACCTCCTCGACGGCCGCGGCCATCGCCGCCGCCGCCTTGCCGCCGCCGGTGACCCAGACGTGCCGCACCGCGTCGAGGTCGAGGACCTCGCCGGCGGCGTCGAGGCGGCCTCCTTCCCGCACGAGCGCCCGCCGCACCGCACCGCCGGCGTCGGCGGCGTCGAGGGCGGCCCAGAGCACCGCGACGGCGTCCCGGCGCAGTCCGGCCGTCTGGCGGCCCTGGAAGAAAGTGTGCGGGAGGGCGCGCATCTGCCGCCGATCAGCCACCGCCGTCGACCCCCTCTCGGTTCCCGCCGTCCTCTCAGTTCCCACCGTCGACCCCGCTCTCAGTTCCCGCCGATCCCCGGAGCGCAGGTCCGGTGCGGGACGGCACGATGCCGGGGGGACCCTCAGGCCAGGGCGATCGGCGGGCCGGCGGCGTTGGGGCGGACCGCCTCGACGCGCGCGGCCGGCAGCCCCTCGCGCCTCCGGGCCTCGAGGACGACGTCACGCGCCAGCGGGGCCAGGTTGTTCACCTCGCTCAGGTGGGTGAGCACGACGGCACGGGCGCGCGGCGCCCAGGAAGCCGCCAGGGCGGCGCCTTCGTTGGAGAGGTGTCCCGTGGGGGCGATGATGCGGTTCTTCAGGAACCAGGGGTAGCCGCTCACGCCCAGCAGGCGCAGGTCGTAGTTGGCCTCCAGCACCAGGACGTCCGCGTCGGCCACGCGCTCGCGCAGCGCCCCGGTGGGCGCGCCCAGGTCCACGGCGATCACCACCACGCCGTCAGGCCCGGTCAGCCGGAACCCCACCGGGTCGGCGGCATCGTGCGGGACCGGGAAGGCCTCCACCGTCAACGCGCCCACGCGCAGGGCGCCACCGGCCTGGATCGGCTCGCCCAGATCGCCGGTGAGGAAGCGCGCCGCCGCCTGCAACGTCGCTGCGGTGGCCAGCACGGGGGCGGCGGCTAGGCGGGCCACGGCGCCCGCGCCCCGGGCGTGGTCGTCGTGCTCGTGGGTCAGCAGCACCGCGTCCAGGTCCGCCGGGGTGATGTGCAGCGGGGCCAGCTCGCGCGCGACGACCTCGAGCGGCACGCCGGCGTCCACCAGGAGGCGGGTGCCGCCCAGCTCGACGTAGCAGGCATTCCCGCCGCTGCCGCTGCGCAGGACCTTGACGAGCACGCCGCCTCCCTCACCCGTCCCCGAGCCCGGCTACTCGTACCCGAGCTCGGCGAGCCGTTCCTCGTCGAAGCCGAAGTGGTGGGCGACCTCGTGGATGATGGTCGTGCGGACCTCCTCGCGGATCTCCTCCTCCGTGTCGCAGGCCTCCTCCAGCGGCCCCTGGAAGATGGTGATCCGGTCGGGCAGCAGCGGCTCGGCCAGCACGCCCCGCTCCACGAGCGGCGTCCCCTCGTACAGGCCGAACAGGAGGTCGTCCGGCCCCAGCCCCACGCTGGCCAGCTGCTCGGGCGTGGGCCAGGCCTCCACCACGACCGCCACGTTCTCCATCCGCTGCCGCAGAGGGAGCGGGATGCTCTCCAGGGCCTCCAGGACGAGCTGCTCGAAGCGCCGCCGGCTCAACCGGAGCCCCATGCGGACCCACCGGGGCCGCGACCTACTCGGGCCACCGGCGCAGGAGGAAGTCCCGGCCCCCCACCTCGACCAGGTCCGCGATCTCCACCATCAGGTCGCGGTACTCCTCCTGCTGGCGCAGCGCCTCGAAGGCCTCCTCATAGGCGGCGAGGCTCGGCCACTCGGTCTCCCAGGTCACGGTGAAGAGCTCCCCGGAGAGGTCGGTGTAGATGCGGGCACGCCGCTCGTCGGCCATCGTCACGGAGAGACCCTTGAGGAGCTCGACGACGGTGCTGGCCGCGCCCCACTTGGTGCGGAACCAGGTGCGCACGACGATCATGCGGTGGTGTGTTCGTCAGACACCGCCCCGCTCCCTGTCGTCGTCCGAGGCGGCTGGGCGGGCCGCTCCCCGCCCGCGTGGTCGCGATCGAGCCGATGCCTCCCGGGCGGCGCCCGGCGAGTCCTACGCTGCCAGGTGAACCCTGCCTGGCGGGAGGAGCAAGATCGGCCGGACGGGTGAGGGGGAGCCTCCCTGCCGCGCCGCTACGCTACCCGACGTATGCACCTGCCGGCCCGTGCCAGCGCCGTCCGGCGCGCCCGCCTGGCGGTCCGCCCCCTCACCTGTCCCCCGGTCGAGGTCCCGGCGGCGCCGACCGGCACCCTCCGCCGGCTGACGGGCCTGCTGCTCGGCGCCGGGGCCTTCTTCCTCTTCATCCTGGCGATCGAGCTGCTGAAGACCGGGGCCCGCGGCCTGACCGGTATCCTCCAGGGGCTGTCCGTCCACGGCGTGGCCAACGTCCTGGGCTTCGGGTGGGTGATCTCCATGGTCACGACGGCCACGATCTACCTGCCGGCGATGGCGCTGGGAGCCCTCGCCCTGCGGGCGGGATGGCTGGACGGCGTGCGCTTCGGCTCGCCGGTCCTCCTCGCCTCCGTGATCGACCTCCTCTTCGACCCGCTCACCGCCTCAGCCCGTGCCCAGCTGCCCGGCCTGGCGGTCTTCGCCCTGGGGTTCGCCACGATGCTGGGAGCCTTTCGCCTGTTCGACCGCGTGCTCCCCGAGGTCCGTAGCGACATCGTCGAGCAGCGGTGGGGCCGGTGGCTCGCCCGCCCCTTCACCACCTTTGCGCTCGGCCTGCTGGTGACCTCGGTGACCCTTTCCGTCTCGGTCTCCCTCTCCCTGCTCGTCCCGCTCGCCGCCCGAGGGTACATCAGGCGTGGGCACGTCATCCCCTACATCATGGGCGCGAACATCTCCACCTTCGTGGACACGCCCTTCGCCTCGCTGCTTGTCCGCACGCCGGTGGCCTTCACCATCGTCCTGACGGAGATGGTCTCGGTGGCGCTGGTCTCGCTGGCGGTCCTGGTGCTGGGGTTCCGTCCCTACCGGGACGCGCTGCTGGCCTTCAACAAACGGGTGACGACGAGCCGGCTGCGCTTCTCCCTCTTCGTGGCGACCCTCGCCCTGGTCCCGCTGGCGCTGCTGCTGCTCTAGCCGGCCCCCGCGGCCGCTGGGACTCCGGCGGCGCGCTACCGGTCCAACCGTCCGCACGTCCTCGCAGCCACACGTGCGGAAGACCGCTGCGACGTCGTGATGGAGCTCGTGCTCGAGCGCCACCGTGTCTCCGTCCCCGGTGAGGCTTTCCCCTCGTCGCGCCCGTGACCGAGCCCGCGCTCGTGGCCGGGCCGCGCCAGCCAGTGGCCGGCCCCGTGCCGGTGGCTGGACCGCGCCGGTGGCCGAGCCCCGCGCCCGTGGCCGGTCGCCGTCGCTCGAGGAAGGTAGCCGGTTCTCCGGGCTAGGACGGGGGAGAGCGTGCGGCGCACAATGACCGTGTTCCCCGGAACAGGCAGATGCTGCGCTGGCGGACCGAGCAGGTCGAGGAGGTCACCGTCCTCGTCATCGAGGGGGAGATCGACATGACGAGCGCCCCCTCCTCCGCCACGTCCTGGACGGGCTGGATCGCAGTCGCCCGATCCTCCTGGATCTGAGCGGGATCGACTACCTGGACGCCAGAGGGGTACGCGTCCTGGAGGAGTTCTGCCAGACCTGCCGGCGCCTGCGCGTGCCCGTCGCCGTGTGCGCCGCCCCTACTGGCGTCCGGCGCGTGCTGGACGTGGTCGGCTTCGCCCGCATCGCTCCCGTCGCGTCATCGCAGGCGGAGGCCCTGACCGAACTGCGGCGCGAGGGCGGAGTCGAGCCCCCGGCCACGGCATCGTGAGGCGGCGACGGTGCTGCGTCAGGGCCCCTGGTCGGTGCGGGCCGCCCGCCGCTCCGCGGGGGTGCCGCGCACGTCCTGGCTCAGGGCCGCCCTCAGTGCGTCGGGGTCGAAGGACAGGAAAACCTGTCCCGCCACGACGATCGCCGGACCGTCGAAGACCCCCATGCGCGCCAGCTCGCTGCGGGCCAGCGGGTCCTGGGTCAGGTCCCGCTCGGCAAACGGGACCTGATGCGCCTGGAGCCAGGCGCGCGCCTGGTCGCAGAAGGTGCACCCCGGCTGACGGTAGATCGTGACCGCAAGCCCCATCGCATCCAGAATGTTTCCCCGGTTGTCAGCCGTTCCTCACCTGTCCACCTGATGGCCGCCCCCGTTCACCTGATGGCCGCGCGCATCCGCTCCAGGTCCGGGGACCCGAGCACCAGGCGCGTGCGGGTGGCCAGGTAGGCCAGGTCGATGTTCACCCCGGCGTTGGCGATGCGCCGCGCCAGCTCCCCCAGCGCCCCCGGCCGGTCGACCACCTCCACGACCAGCACCTCCCGCGACGACTGGACGGGGATCCCGGCCTGCTCCAGCGCCCGGCGAGCGGCGGCAGCGTCCTCGACGAGGAGGTGAATGGTGCCCTGCCCTCCCCCGGTAGTGGCGGCGAGCCCCTCGATGTTCACGCCCGCACGCCCCAGCGCCTCGCCCACGTCGGCCAGCCGGCCGGGACGGTCTTCTACGACGACCGTGAGATCCGTCGGCATGCCCTTCCCCCCTTTGGCCGCCGCCCCGTCAGCCACCGACCGGGTCCGGGACGGCGAGTCTGGCATCCGGGTCGAGACGATCTTCCATCCGGGGAGGCCGTGTCCCTCCGCCGGCCCTCAAGCCGCCCCGCCGAGCATGGCTAGTACTGGAGGGCGCGCAGCCGTGCAGGCAGGACGGGTGGGCGTGAGGACGGCCCCACCGTCCACGGTGTAGGGCGGCGCCTGCGCGACGGTGTGGACGTGGCCGGGCTCCGGACAGCCCGCGGGGCGAGCCTGGCGGAAGCGGCCGCACCGGGCGGCGCCAGGAAGGGGGCTGCGCCTACCAGCACCGTCCCCGCGAGCCTGACGAGGCCCACGGACCTCCGAGTACAGCCCGAGCCAGCGCAGGGAGGCCGTGGCCACCTCGATCGTGGCCAGCAGCGTGCCGCCGGCACCTGCGAGCACCGTGCCCAGAGCCGGCGAGGGGCTGCCAGGGAGCGGCGACCCCACTCCGCGTGCCGCTCTCGCCCCGGGTCGCGCGAGCGCCTGCACCGCCGCGCCAACGAACCCGGCGGCGGTCAGGACCCCCAGCGCGCGCGTCAGACCAGCCCCGCCGCCGCCAGCGGGGCGGCCACCTGGAGCCCCTGGGCGGCGGCGTGCTGCCAGACGGCGTCGCCCACCCCGAGGAGGGGCGCGGCAGCCCAGGGGCCCTTCATGCGGTGGGATTCACCTCACTGGATCCCGCGCTCCCGGTAGTAGCGCAGCGCACCGGCGTGCATGGTGATCGGCATGCCGCGCCGCGCCGTGGCCGGGCTGATGTCCTTGCCCCGCGCGTGCGCCGCCTGCAGGCGCTCCAGGTTCTCCCACAGCGCTTTGGTCAGGTTGTAGATGAGGTCCTCGGCCATCTCCTGGCGCGTGACCAGCATGGCCATCACCGCCGCCGTCTCCACCGGCGCGTCCTGCCCCCGGTAGGTGTTGGCGGGGATGACGACCGGCGTGTAGTACGGGTAGCGGGTGGCCAGTTCCCCCACCACCGACCGGGGGATGGGCAGGAGCATCAGGTCGCGCACGGCGGCGATGTCCTGCACCGCCGCGGTGGGGATGCCCGCGGTGATGAAGGCCGCGTCGATCACCCCGTCCTTCAGC
>JAVHLY010000014.1 GCA_031081585.1 Armatimonadota bacterium | reverse complement strand
TCAGCACGCCCGCCGCAATGAGAAGCACAGGAAGGCCACAGCAAATGGCGAGGACTGCGAGCCCCAGGAGGGCATCCCCACCCTGCTTCATGGATGCTCAACGCACGCCGACGGGTTCCTGCTCAGGCTTTCTGGTATCCTCGCGCTTGGTGTCCTCGATCTTCACGCGTTCGGTCTCGGCTTGCTCCTCGCGGAGCTCCTTCGGCAGTGGCTCACAGCAGCCGCACATTGAAGTCCTCCTCGCAGGAAAGGTAATCGATACGGAATTCCGAATATGACTCTAACAGGCCCAGCCTCCTCGTGTCAATCTGGCGCAGTCGAAGGAGTGTGCCTGGATCGTGGTTACCCTCCTTGGGTGCCCATGCGCGCAAACGGGAGGACCGCCAGGCGGCCCCCTTCCTGGCAGGTCCTCCCTCCGGCAGAGTCCGCGGGCCGGATCGACTTGAACCGGACTCAACCGGATACCGTGGTCATCGGGAGGGAACCGGCTTTAGCTGTCCCGTGGTGGGCACGGGTCTGATCGGTCCGCAGCACACTTGCACTCACCTCCTCTCGCAAAATCCGAAATGTCATGTCCCGGCGCGGTTCTACCCGGAGATCTGACAGGCCCCGCACCAGTCGTATGTCTTTCCCTGCCGCGAGTGGAACTGGTGCAGCATCGGCGTCATCATGCCGCCCATCTTCTCGTTGGCCACTGCCCGCATCTGCGGCGGCATCTCCTCCATCAACTCGTTGAGGATCGACACCTCACCGACCTGCGCCTCCTCGGGCATCCCCGACATCAGCCGCAGATGGGTGCCCAAGAGAGCGTTGCGCGCGGCGTCGGGAAGTTCCAGGAGCACCTGCATCCGCGTGCCGATCAGCTTCTTCTGCTCCTCCCGCGGCAGCGTCACGAGAGCGGCCATCATCTCACGCATCCCCCGGGCCCGCTCTTCTTCGCTCGCCTCCGCGAAGAGGCGCAGCCGCTCGCCCAGGAGCGTCTTCCGCTGCTCCGGCGCCAGCCTGGCCATCGCCTTCACCATGTCGATCATCGTGATCTTCCTCCTCCCTGCACCTGTTCGCCCTTCCCATCGTCAGGCGGGTATGACCCGCCGGTCGTACCAGTGCTTCAGCGAAACAGCCGCCACCGCGCCCAGGAGCGCGGGGAAGATATAGATCTCCTGGTAGCGCACGTTCTCAAACCAGTGCCCGAAGACGGGCGAGCCCAGCCACCCGCCGACCCAGCCAAAGACTAGATCCGTCGCGACCTCCGCGGCGCTCCGCGGCCCGCCGGGTGCGGCACCGATCACGATCTTGGCGGCAACCACGACAGTGCCGATGCCCAGCAGTGTGAGGAACGCTAGAAAACCGATGCCGACCATTGGCGTCACCTCCTTTCGCACGACCTTAGGTCCGTGCCAGCGCTAGATCCATCCGGCGCATCAACGTCCGGCGGACCTCACCTGGGAGTTGGGCCATGCACCAGAGCCGATCCTCGGCCATCACCTGACGGGTCTGCTCAGGTGCCTCATCAAGGGCTTGCTGCATCGCCCGCATGTATGTCACACACTGCTCCTCCGGGAGGGTGGCGAGTCCCGGGAGAATCTGGAGCAGCACGCGCCGACGTACCTCCGGCGGGTGCGCCGGCAGCACCACCGCCGCCATCTGCTGGACGATCGCCCGGCGCTGGTTCACCTGGGCCACCACCCGGAAGGGGAGCAGTACGGCCAGCCCCCACAGGAAGAACAGGAGCCCCACCAGCCACTGCGGCCACGGGTTCCAGGTCCCGAAGTCCCCCTCGATGAGGAGCATGAAGCCAAGAAACAGCGGCAGGAACCCGACGACGAAGAGGACCTCCTTGATCCAGGTCTGCCGTCGGGTCTCTTTGATGAACGGCTCGCCGATGGCCCGCTTGTAGCCGCCGCGGACAACGACCAGCCACAGCGCACCGAGCGTGAGCAACAGCCAGCCCAGCGGATGGTGCCCGGCCTCCAGGGCCTCGTGGATCTCGTGCCAGCTGGCCGCCGTGAACGGGGCCGCGCCCTTGAAGACGTGGTGGAAGCCCCACCCGATGGAGAGCGCAGCGAGGATGAGGAGCCCTTCCTTGAAGAGGATGCCGTCCCACCCGCCCCAGCGCCCGGTGATCAGGCGATTCATCCGGGCCAGCAACTTGTTCATTCCACGAAGCGGGATGATTGGCACGAACCCGGCGGCCATGGCGTAGGCAATCCCCCACCAGTCCCACTTGGGGATGGCAATGGGGATGCCGGCCGGTGGATGAGGGCCGAGCATGTAGCGGAGTCCCAACACGGTGACGATGATGCCGCAGCAGAGCACCCGGCCGTCCCCGAAGAGGAGGTCGGGACGGAAGAACATCCGGATGGGCTGGCCGATTCCCTGGTGTAGGCTGGGCAGGATGGCGAAGATCGTGAGATCCAGGGGCAGGAGTAGCCACAGCACGAGCTTGGCCGCATAGGGGAGGTTTGACTGTAGCACAAAGCCCACGAACGGAATGTAGGCCATGCTCAGCACGCCCAGGATGAAGAGGGCGGGACGATAGCTGAGATACCGGCGACCCAGACGGTGGCCGACCGGCCAGAGCATGAGAGTAGTCACCGTGGCCCAAATCGCCATCGGGACCGTGTACTCGCGCCCGGTCAACGCCCAGGCCACCGCCAGGGCCACCCAGAGCACGATCAGGACGGGGAGGATCTCATGGGCGAAGCCAATCAGGATGGGCAGGTCCGGGGGGACGATTCGCGGGGCACCCTCGGAAACTCTCGCGTCTCCGGCCTGAACCATAGTACGCCCCTCTCTGGTAAGGAGTTACATACGACATTTCTGATGTATGTACGGCAGGAAGCTACTGACTATTCCAGCCGGCTCGCGGCAGCGTCCAAGGAGAGGCCTGCGTGCGGAGCCTACCTTCGCTGAGCGAAGGCCCCGGAGCGGCGTGATGCCTATCTCAGTTCAAATCCGCCAGTCGCCGGTCACTGACGATGTGGAAGGGAATGCCCAGCGTGAAGTTCTTTCCCGCGCCGCCCTTGAGGGATGACTGCGATCTGGCCGCGGGCTTTCAACGCCGCCTTGCCGCCCATCCCGGATAAGGTGGATCGGGACCGCACGATCTTGAGGCAGTCAATGGCGAAATCGCACTAAGGCCAGAAAGCAGCGGACCAGTCGCGGAGTGTCGCGCGCCTTCCAGGCAGATTTGGGAGGTGCGCGTCGAGCAGGACAACATCCCAGCGCAGCTTGCTGTACTTCGCGGCGCCGAGGCGGAGGTTCGTCACGCTCGGCAGTTATGCCAGGGGAAGCGTCTTGGCGTAACTCGTTTTCTCAAGGTACAACCACAAATCAGGGGTTCCCTAGACTGTTAAATGTTACTGCGGCGAGCTCGAATTGTAGGAGAAAACGAAATACGAACAAGCGTTCGCTGGTGCCGGGAGGGGGATTCGAACCCCCACGGGAACCCCACACGCCCCTCAAGCGTGCGCGTCTGCCAAATTCCGCCATCCCGGCACGGGTGGCACCCTCATTATACCCCGCCTGTCCCCTACCAGGGCCGGGGACCGCCGGGGCGGGGTCCGGTCCGCCGGCACCGCTTCAGCGCAGGGAGAACGCGAGGAAGGTCGAGGTGAAGACGAAGAGGACCGCCAGCGCCGTGGTGATGCGGGTGAAGAGCGTCTCCCGCGGCCGCGGCCCGTGGAAGAGCCGCGCGCTCCCTCCGATGGCCCCCAGCCCCTCCCCCTTCGGCCCCTGCAGCAGCACGACGCCGATGAGGAGGACGGCGATGACGAAGTGGACGATCAGGATGGCCTGTTCCACAAAACGCCCTCCCTACAGGGCACCGGGCATCCTGCCCCCGCTCGGGCATCCGGCACCCACCGCCGGGCATCCGGCACCCGCCCTCGGCGGCCCCGGGAGATTGTACTACGTGACCGGAGGGCCGCCTACAGGGCCGGGACCGCGGCCAGCACGATGCGGGCGAAGCTCTCCGCCTCCAGGCTGGCCCCGCCCACCAGGCCCCCGTCCACCTCGGGCTGGGTGAAGAACTCCGCGGCGTTGTCGGGGGTAAGGCTCCCCCCGTAGAGGACCCGCATCTGGGCCGCCGCGTCCCCGAACCACTCCGCCAGCCATCCCCGGATGAGCCCGGCCATGCGGTTCCCCTCCTGGCCAGTGGCCGGGCGGCCGGTGCCGATGGCCCACACTGGCTCGTAGGCCACCACCAGCGCCGCGGCCTCATCGGGGCCGATCCCCTCCACGGCCGCCCGCAGCTGCCGCGCCACCACCGCCTCCGTGCGCCCCGCGTCCCGCTCCTCCAGGGTCTCCCCCACACAGAGGATGGGGATGAGCTCGTGGGCGAAGGCGGCGGCCACCTTGCGCCGCACCATCTCGTCGGTCTCCCCGAAGTGGGCCCGCCGCTCGGAGTGGCCGAGGATCACGTAGGTGCACCCCAGCTCCCAGAGCATGGGCGCGGCCACCTCGCCGGTGAAGGGCCCGCGCGGTTCCCAGTGCATGTTCTGGGCGCCCAGCTCCAGCGCCGTGCCGGCGACGAGCCGGCCGACCTCCTGCAGCGCCGTGAAGGGCGGGCACAGGACGATGTCGACGCCCTGCACCGGCGCGACGAGCGGCTTGAGGGCCTCGACCAGCGCCGCCGCCTCCCGCGTGGTCTTGTGCATCTTCCAGTTGCCGGCCACGAGCGGCGTCCGCGCCATCCCACCCTCCTTCCGGGCGATCCGGCAGCCGACGGGCGGCAGCCTACGGGCGGTCCTGCAGCACCGCGACGCCGGGCAGGACCCGCCCTTCCAGGAACTCCAGGGCCGCCCCGCCGCCGGTGGAGACGTGGGTCATCCGCTCCTCCAACCCCAGGCGGCGCACGGCGGCGGCGCTGTCCCCCCCGCCCACCACGGTGATGGCCTGTGAGCGGGCCATCGCCTCCGCCACCGTGCGCGTGCCGGCGTCGAAGGGCGGCACCTCGAAGACGCCCATCGGCCCGTTCCACACCACGGTGCCCGCGCGCTCCACCACCGCAGCGAAGCGCTCTCGCGTTCGCGGGCCGATGTCCAGGCCCATCTGCTCGGGAGGGATCGCCTCCACCGGCACCACCTGGTGCGGCACCCCCGGGTCGGCCGCCGGCGCCACCACGACGTCCACCGGCAGCTCGAGCCGGACCTCGCGTCGCTGCGCCTCCTCCATGAGCTCCCGGGCCAGGGGCACCATCTCCGGCTCCCACAGGGACTTCCCGACCTCCAGCCCCCGCGCTTTCAGGAAGGTGTAGGTCATGGCTCCGCCCAGCAGCAGGGCGTCGGCGCGGGTGAGCAGGTGGCGGATGACCGGGATCTTGTCGGAGACCTTCTTCCCGCCCAGGATGGCCGCGAAGGGCCGGACCGGGTCGTCGAGCACACGCCCCAGGTAGGCCAGCTCCTTCTCCATGAGGAGCCCCGCCACCGCCGGCAGGTACCGGGCCACCCCCACCGTGCTGGCGTGGGCCCGGTGGGCCGCGCCGAAGGCGTCGTTCACGTAGAGGTCGGCCAGCGCGGCCAGCTGGCGGGCAAAGGCGTCGTCGTTGGCCTCCTCGCCCGGGTGGAAGCGCAGGTTCCCCAGCAGCAGGACCTCGCCCCGCTCGAGCCGCGCCACCGCCGCCTCTACCTCGGGGCCGACCACTGCCTCCACCGTGTGGACGGGCTGCCCCAGCAGCTCGCCGAGCCGCTGCGCCACGGGGGCCAGGCGCAGCGCCGGATCAGGCCGGCCGCGCGGGCGCCCCAGGTGGGAGCAGAGGATGACGCGGGCGCCGCGCTCGAGCAGGTAGCGGATGGTGGGCAGGGCCGCGCGGATGCGTAGGTCGTCGGTGATCCGGCCGTCCTCCAGCGGGACGTTGAAGTCCACGCGCACGAGGACCCGGCGTCCGTCCACCGCCACGTCCCGGATGGTCTGCTTCGCCATGCGCCCTCCTGGCACCGGGGCCCGGACACACGGAGAGGGCGGAGGAGCCGCCCCCCGCCCTCTCCGCACCGCCGTCGGTCCTACAGGCCCCGCTGCGCCATGTACTTCACCAGGTCGGCCACGCGGCAGGCGTAGCCCCACTCGTTATCGTACCAGGTGAAGACCTTCACCAGGTTGCCGCCCAGCACCGTGGTCAACCCCGCGTCGACGACGCCCGAGTAGGGGTTGCCCTTGAAGTCCATGGAGACCAGCTCCTCCTCGGTGTAGCCGAGGATCCCGCGCAGCGGTTCCTCGCTCCACCGCCGGAAGGTGGCGTTGAGGGCGTCGCGGTCGCCCGCCGGCCGTTCCAGCTCACAGACCAGGTCGACGATGGAGACGGTGGGCGTGGGCACGCGCATGGCGATGGCGTCCATCTTCCCCTGCAGCTCGGGCAGGACCAGGAAGATCGCCCGGGCCGCCCCGGTGGGCGCGGGGATGATGTTCAGCGCGGCCGCCCGCGACTCGCGGAAGGACTCGCCGACGACGTCCAGGATGCGCTGGGTGTTGGTGTAGGAGTGGACCGTGGTCATCAGGCCGCGCCGGATGCCGTACTCGCGGCTGAGGACCTTGGCCGTGACCGCCAGGGCGTTGGTCGTGCAGGAACCGTTGCTGACGATGGTGTGGCGGGCCGGGTCGTAGGCCTCGTGGTTCACGCCCATGTTCAGGGTGATGTCCTCGCCCCTGGCCGGCGCGGTGATGACCACCTTGCGGGCGCCGCCGGTCAGGTGGCCGCGCGCCGCCTCGGCCTTCGTGAACCGGCCGGTGGACTCGATGACCAGCTCCACCCCGGCGTCCCGCCAGGGGATGCGCGCGGGCTCGCGCTCCTGGAAGACCCGGATGGCCTGGCCGTCCACCACCAGCTCCCCGTCGCGCACCGCCACCGTCCCCGGATAGGCGCCGTAGTTGGAGTCGTGGGCGAAGAGGTAGGCGTTCATCTGCGGGTCGGCGATGTCGTTGAGGGCGACGACCTGCACCGTGTCGGCGGCCCGCTCGCGGATCGCCCGCAGGGCCTGCCGGCCGATGCGGCCGAAGCCGTTGATCCCCACCCGGACCATGCTCTCCCCTCCTACCGCCCGGCGCTGGCCGCCGGGCGCTGTCACCGTCTCGTTTACCCCGACACCGGGCCCGTCCCGCGCGGCCGCCGCAGGTAGGCGTCGAGCAGGTCCCGCCGGATGAAGCCGGCGTTGTCGAAGATGCGGATGCTGAAGGCGATGACCGCGCCCAGGTAGAGGTCCAGCCCCAGCAGGTCGCCCAGCCCGGCCAGGAAGGCGGCGAAGCCGGCGTTGATGACGAAGCCCGAGACGAAGATCCCCAGGTCGAAGCGTCCCTCCAGCTGGCTGCGCACGCCGCCCAGGATCGTGTCGATGGCGGCCAGGATGGCGATGGCGGTGTACTTCACGTAGGCCAGCGGGATCTCCACGGAGACCAGCAACCCCAGGAGGATGCCCACGATCAGCCCGATCACCGGCAACCACATGCGCGCTCCCTCCTTCCTCCGCCGGCCGCCCGGGTGACCTTACTCCTGGGGACGGGCGTAGGTGACGTGCAGGATGCCGCGGTAGGCCGGCACCCGCACCCGTGCCTGCGGGGTCACCTGGACCGGGAAGCCGAAGGCCTCCAGGACCTCCAGCGGCCCCCCGGGGCGGCGCAGGTAGCGCACCAGCGCGTCGGGGTCGCCGATGGCCTCCAGCCGGTAGGGCGGGGCCAGCCGCTTGGTGTTGCACAGGATGGTCGTCCCCACGCAGCTGATGCCGGTGGTCCCGACGAGGCGTTCGCCGTTGATGGCCACGGCGTCGGCGCCCGCCGCCCAGAGGTCGTTCACCACGGCGTGGAGGTCGGTGTAGTGGAGGATGGTCTTGTTGGGGTCCTCGCCGGGCCGGATGGGGCGCGGGCTGTCGCGCAGCTCCACCGCCACCCCCGGCCCCTCCAGCGGGACGAGCCCCGCCAGCACGCGCAGGTCGCGCACCCGCCGGTTCTGCCGGGCCAGGCTGGACTGGCCCACCGCCGCCTCCCGCTCCGCCTCGGCGATCTGGTCACGCAGCTCGGCCAGCTCCGCCTCCAGCACGGCCCGCCGGTGCTCCAGCTCCTGGAGGCGCACGCCGAGCTCCCCCAGGCGCACGCCGGGCACCTGCAGGTGGCGGCGGATGAGCAGCTCCGTGCGCACCTGGGCAGCCAGGAGGAAGCCGGCCACGGCGAACAGCCCGGCCAGGAGCAGCGGCCAGCGGGCCGCGCCGGGCCGGACGAGCGGAGGAGCGCCCGAGGCCATCCCCCTACGCCGGCACCCCCGCCTCCCGGGCCTCCAGCTTCCGCTTGATGCGCTTCAGCCGGAAGATGTCCTCGCGGGCGCGCTGCTCCAGCACCGCGGCGATGTAGCGGATCTCGGCGCGGATGCGCGGGACGACGACCTGCTCCAGCGCGTTCACCCGGCGGGTGGTCTTCTTGATCTCCTCGCCCAGCTTCCTGAGCTTGATCTCGGTGATCGCCACCTGGAAGATGGCGTCCAGCAGCGCTTCGAACTTGGCCGTCGTCTCCATGGTGCGCGCGCTGGTGGCCACGGGGTTGGGGGCGTGCTCGGCCGCCGGGCGGCGCACCCCGGTCACGCGGACCTCCGGGATCTTCGTCCCCCAGACGTTGCGGATCTCCACGTCGACGGCCAGGGCCCGCCGCTCCGCCATGGCCGCCGCCTCGAGGGCCGGCTTCCCCTCCACCGCCTTGGCCAGGCTGAGGAAGACGTAGGCGTCCTGGGCCACGGCGGCCAGCCGCTCGCGCGCGGCCAGCGCCTCCCGGACGACTTTGAAGAAGTCGGCCACCAGCGCGTCGCGCTTGCGCTTCAGCAGGTCGACGCCCTGCTGCGCCACGCGCAGCTGGTTGCGCCGCTGCAGCAGGTTCATGCGGGTCGGACTGATCAGCTCAGGCATCGCTGCTCCGCTCGTCCCTCCGGTCGGTCGCGGGCGCCGTCGCGCCCCGGCGCCGCTTGCGCGGCGCCGGGCGAACCTCAGCGCGGCAGCCGCCGGTCCTCCCAGAGCTTCTCCATGGTCTCGCCGAAGTAGTAGCGGTCCACGTGGTCCTGCTTGATCCGCTTCAGCTCCTCCTTCGGGAACATGGAGAGGAGCCTCCACCCCAGCGTCAGCGTCTCCTCGATGGAGCGGTCGGTGTTGCCCTGCCCCAGGAACTCCCGCTCGAACCGCTCGCCGAACTTCAGGTAGAGCCGGTCCCGCTCGGTGAGCGCCTCCTCGCCGATGATGGCCACCAGCCGCCGCAGGTCCACGGCGTTGGCGTAAGAGGCGAAGAGCTGGTCCTTGACGTTGGCGTGGTCCTCGCGCGTGCGCCCCTTGCCGATGCCGTCGTTCATCAGCCGGGAGAGGCTGGGCAGGGGGTTGATGGGCGGGTAGATGCCGCTGCGGTGCAGGGCCCGGCTGAGCACGATCTGCCCCTCGGTGATGTAGCCGGTGAGGTCGGGGATGGGGTGGGTGATGTCGTCGTCCGGCATCGTCAGGATGGGCAGCTGCGTCACCGTCCCCTTGCGCCCCTCGATGCGGCCGGCCCGCTCGTAGATCGTGGCCAGGTCGGTGTACATGTAGCCGGGGTAGCCGCGCCGGCCGGGGATCTCCTCGCGGGCCGCCCCGATCTCCCGGAGCGCCTCGCAGTTCGAGACGATGAGGCCGTTGGCCACGGCGAAGTTGTGGGCCGGCAGCACCGTGATGTCGTAGACGTGCCCGTCCGAGGGCGGGCAGCGGTCGATGGCCACGATGCGGTCGAGCACCGTCTCCTCCTCCAGGAGGCGGCGCAGCCGCGCCAGCTCAGGGTCCTCGGGGCCCACCTGCCCGGCCAGGCGGGCGACCCACCGCTGCAGCGTCGCCCGCGAGGTCCGCCGGGTCCCGGCTTCCACCTGGGCGACCGTGCTGGAGGGGCCGAGCGTCGCCGCCCGGACGCCGTGCCGCTCACGCACCTGGCGCAGCAGCCTCCCGCAGCTGCGCGGGGCCAGCTCGAAGCCCGCGGCCGCGCGCGCGCCGCCCGCGGCCAGGTCCAGGCGCCGGCGCTTCTCCGGGTGGTGCGCGCCGACGACGCGGGCGAACGTCTCCATCTCCCGCCCCTCGACCAGGACGTCGCAGACGGTCACGTCCCCGGATCCGCCGACGTTACGGCGCGTCTGCACCCGGCTCACGATGCCGAGCCGGCGGAGCAGCAGCTGGAGCCGGGCGGCCCGGCCGCGGCTCCGGGTGGTGAGCTGGAGGTGACGGACCCGGCCTGTCCGGGTGAGCACGCACGACCCGTTGCCGTCGAAGTAGCCCCGCAGGAAGGCCGCGATCAGCGACTCGGGCAGGCGAATCAGCGGGCGCAGGTCCTCGGGCAGCCCCAGCGCGCGGGCCAGGACCAGCAGGGTGCGGCTGTTCACCCGGGCCATGGGCACCCCGTCCTGGTTGGGGTGGACGTGCACCGCGAGACCCGGGAAGAGCGCCTGCAGCGTCCTGACGAAGCGGTCCACCAGACCGGGCTCCCGGTTGGCGAAGGAGAGGGAGTACGCGCCCCGGGCGGCGTTCTCGTAGACCGACCCGTCGGCGGCGACGAGGCCGAGGGCATAGAGCAGCTCTTCGGTCAGGACGGCCGTCCCCAGCCGCAGGCCCTCACGCGTGCCGGCGGTGATGCGCTCGACCTCGGGCAGGAAGGTGGCCAGCACCGTCCCCGTCCCCCGGGCCACGGCCGTCAGGTCAGCCACCGAGAAGCAGGCGTGGCCGCGACCGGCCGTCACGCGACCGTACGGCAGCCCCAGCACCGCAGACGCCCGGCGGAGCGTCTCGTAGCGGGCCCGCAGGGTGTCCGCCACCAGCCCGTTCCGCATGTGGACGAAGAGGCGGTCGGCCTCGGGTGAGGCCGCCAGGAGGTCGAGGACCGTGGGCTGCCAGGGCTCGACCACGGGGAGGCGGCGCGCGGTGTAGATCTCGTCCCCCACCCGGAGCACGCCGGCAGGGACCATGGCCGGACCGTCTGGCGTGTCGACGAGGATCTTGTGGTCGGCCGTCACCCGCAGCTCCGCCCCCGACCGCGTCCGGAGGCGCACCAGCTCCGGCGGGGCCGGGAGCCGGAAGGTCCGCGTCACGGTGCCGGGCACCACGCGCCCCTCGTGCAGGGACACCACCGCCGCCCCCTCGGGGCGCTCCACCAGCTCCCGCGCCGCCACGATGCGGCCGTCGGCCAGCAGGACCTCCTGCGCCCCGTCCAGGCAGTAGTTCGTCATGTCGGTGAGGACGACCAGGACGTGGGCGCCCAGCTCGTAGGCCAGGTACTCCGCGGCGGTGAGGGCCAGCCGCGGGGTCATCAGCCGCTCGATGGCCGGGTCGTCGGCCAGGTTGAGGAAGACGACGCTGCGGGCCAGCGCCCCCGTGGACTCGAACTGCTCGATGAAATAGGCCGCCTCGCGCTGGGTGATCCCCATGGCGGCGAAGACGACGTTGAACTCCTCCTCCTGACCCAGCACCTTGGCCTGGCGGGCGATCTGGGCGGCGATCTCGTTGTGGGGCAGCCCCGCGCCGGAGAAGATGGGCAGCTTCTGACCGCGCACCAGCGTGTTCAGCCCGTCGATGGCGGAGATTCCGGTCTGGATGAACTCCTGCGGGCGCAGCCGCGCCACCGGGTTGATGGGCGCGCCGATGATGGGCAGGCGCCGCTCCGGGATGATCGGCGGCAGGCCGTCGATGGGCTCGCCGCGGCCGTTGAAGCGCCGCCCGATGATCTCGCGGCTCACCCCGAAGCGGGCCACGTCCTCCAGCAGGCTCACCGCGGTGCGGGCCACGTCTAGGCCCGTGGTCTCCTCGAAGACCTGGATGACGGCGTGGCGGTCGGAGACCTCGATGACCTGCCCGCTGCGCACGCTGCCGTCGGGCAGGTGGATGTTCACGATGGCCCCGTAGGCCAGGTCGCGGGCTCCCTCGACGAAGAGGAGGGGCCCCGAGATGTAGGAGATGGACTGGTAGCGCTTGACCGCGAGTTCCATCGGCTCCTCCTCAGCTCCTCAGGCCCCCGGCCCGTCCGGGGCGCGGCGCACCTCCGCCGGGGCGGGGGCGGCCGCCCCGGTGGCCTGGGCCAGCCCGGCCAGGAACTCCCGCAGCCACCCCTGGAAGGCGTCCGGCGGCACCTCCTTCATGCGCGCGATCTGCCCGATCTGCGGCAGGTTGAGGATGTCGTCCATGGGCATCCCCCGCCGCAGCGCCGCGGCCGCCGCGTCGTAGAAGGCCAGGATGGCCCGCAGCATCCCGTAGGACTTGAGCAGCGGGCAGAAGGCGTCCACCTCCGAGAAGGCCGACTGCTGCAGGAAGTCCTCGCGCAGCATCTTGCCCACCTCGATGATCAGGCGCTGGTCGTCCTGCAGGGCGTCGGGACCGACCAGCTGCACGATCTCCTGCAGCTCCGCCTCCTGCTGCAGCAGGGCGCTGGCCCGGTCGCGCAGCGTCGGGAAGTCCTCCGGCAGGTGCTGCCGGTAGTAGTCCCGGAACAGCGGCGTGTAGAGGCTGTAGGAGCGCAGCCAGTGGATGGAGGGGAAGTGGCGCCGGTTGGCCAGCCCTGCGTCCAGCGACCAGAAGGTGCCGACGATGCGCAGCGTGGACTGCGTCACCGGCTCGGAGAGGTCGCCGCCCGGGGGTGAGACGGCCCCGATGACGGTGATGGAGCCGCGCCGCTCCGGCTGCCCGGCGCAGACGACCCGCCCGGCGCGCTCGTAGAAGGCGGCCAGGCGGCTCGACAGGTAGGGCGGGTAGCCCTCCTCCGCCGGCATCTCCTCCAGGCGCGAGGAGATCTCGCGCATCGCCTCGGCCCAGCGGCTGGTGGAGTCGGCCATGAGCGCCACCTTGTACCCCTGGTCGCGCCAGTACTCGGCCATGGTGATCCCGGTGTAGACGGAGGCCTCGCGCGCCGCCACCGGCATGTTGGAGGTGTTGGCGATGATGATGGTCCGCTCCATCAGCGGCCGGCCGGTGCGCGGGTCCTCCAGCTCGGGGAACTCGTCGAGCACGTGGGTCATCTCGTTGCCGCGCTCGCCGCACCCGACGTAGATGATCACGTCGGCGTCGGCCCACTTGGCCAGGGTCTGCTGCATCACCGTCTTGCCGCTGCCGAAGGGCCCGGGGATGGTGGCGGTCCCGCCCATGGCCACGGGGAAGAGGACGTCGATGATGCGCTGCCCGGTGACGAGCGGCTCCCGGGGGTCCAGGCGCGCTGCCACGGGGCGGGCCAGGCGCACCGGCCAAGTGTGCATGAGGCGCAGCTCCCGGCCGTCCTCCAGCCGCCCCACCACGTCGGCGACGGTGACCTCGCCGCCGCGGAGCTCCGCCACCCGGGCGCGCCGGGCGTCGGGGGGGACCATGATGCGGTGGACGAAGCCGAACTCCCGGACCTCGCCGATGACGTCGCCCGGCCCCACCTCCTGCCCCACCGCCACCGTGGGGGTGAAGGTCCAGCGCTTCTCCCGGTCCAGGGCCGGCGCCACCGCGCCGCGCTCGATGAAGTCGCCCTTCTGCGCGCGCACGTCCTTGAGGGGGCGCTGGATGCCGTCGTAGATGCTGTACAGCAGCCCCGGACCCAGCTCCACCGCCAGCGGCAGCTCGGTGCTCTCCACCGGCTCCCCCACGCCCAGCCCCGAGGTGTCCTCGTAGACCTGGACGAAGGCGTTGTCCCCCTCCAGGCGGATGATCTCCCCGATCAGGCGCTCCCGTCCGACCCGCACGATGTCGTACATCCGGGCCCCGCGCATGCCGCGGGCGATCACCGCCGGCCCGGCGATCTTGATGATCTCTCCCTGGATCGGCACCGCTGTCCTCCTCCCGTCCGGCCCCGCCAGGCTAGGGCTAGCGGAGCTTCACGTAGAACCCGATGTGCTCCCGCACCAGGCGGGCGATGTAGGCCTCCCCGCTCTCCACCTGCGCGCGCGGGGCGGGCACGGGCACGACCACCGGCAGGTCCCGGCCGCGCAGGACCCGGGCCCGCTCCTCCTCCGTCCCCGCCAGCAGGTCCTCGTTCACCGCCACGAGGCTGTAGTCCAGCGCGATGAGCTGGCGCAGCTGCTCCAGTGCCTCCTGCGGCGTGGCCGCCTCGCGCACCTCCACGCCGGCCAGGCGGAAGCCGGTGGCGGTCTCGGGGTCGGTGATGACGGCGGCGCGCGCCATCTACACCAGCACCATCTCGCGACGGACCAGCTCGCGGGGCAGACCGAGGGCCTTGCTGCGGGCGATCAACCGCAGGTTCACGACCTCATTGTACTTGAGGGCCAGGTAGCCCACCACGACGTCCAGGCCCAGGGGGTCCCCCAGGTAGAGGCGTGCCGCCCCGCGGGCCAGGAGCTGGTCGAGCGTCTTTTCGAAGGCGGTCAAATCCTCCGGGGGGCGGGCCACGGGGAAGCCGCGCACGCGCAGCGCCCGCCACCCCTGCTCGAGGGTGGCCGGGTGGCTCAGCAGGAGGAAGAGCTCCTCGGTGGTGAGGGCCCCGCCGGGGATGAAGAAGCGCAGGCGCTCCGCCTCCTGCCCCGGCGCGCGCGGCTCCGCCGGCGCGTCCGGGGCCAGGCGGGCCAGCTTGAGGGCGGTCTTCACGTTGAGCGCGTCGATCTCGGCCTGGACGAGCTCCCGCAGCACCGTCTCGTTGTGGCCGCCGCCGCGCGCCACCTGCAGGACGTGCCCGGTGTAGAAGCGGTCCAGCCGCAGCTCCAGGGCCAGCAGGTCCCGCGTCTCCGCGTAGGCGCCCAACCCCTCCGCCAGGGGGATGGCGAAGGGGTGGCCGAGGGCCTCCAGCGAGCCCACCACGGCCGGGATGTCGGGCTGGCGGGCCAGCTCGCGCAGGGCCACCTCGCCGAGCGTGCCGGCGGGCCACAGCGAGGCGGCGATCTCCTCCGGGGACCGCCCCGTGTGCTTGCCCCGCAGCACCGCCCGCACGTTGGCCAGGTCCCACCGCCGCAGAAACGCCTCGATGAGCGTCCGCGGCCGCCCGTCGGCGAAGCCGAGGATGCGCTGGGTGGTGGCGTGGAAGTGGCGCGCCAGCGCCTCGTCCACGGCGGCCAGCCCGCGGTGGCGGGTGAGCGCCTCCTGGAGGTCGGCGCCGTACGGCGTGGTGGCCAGGGCCTGGAGGAAGGCGTCGAAGGTGGGCGCGGCCAGCAGCTCCTCCAGGCGCCCGCTGTCCAGCAGCCGGGCGCGCATGGCCCGCACCCGGGCGTTGATGTAGGGGAAGTCCGGCATGCGCGCCTAGCGGCCCGCCGCCGCCGTGCCGCGGCCGCCCGCTACCCCCACAGGACCCGTGCCACCTCCGCCAGCAGCGCCGGCCGCGCGCGCTCGAGCCGCTGGGGCAGGGTGTTGAGGACGACGTAGCGGCCGTCGGGCGCGCGCAGGCGGACGCCGGCCCGCACGTCCGGCGCCGGCCGCACCTCGGTGTCCGCCCGCAGGCGGGCCACCGCCGCCCGCACCGGTTCGAGGTCGTCCGGGTGCGCCTCCACCACCACCGGGTCGGGGAAGTCGTTCAGGCCCTCGGCGACCAGGTGGTCCAGCACCCGGGCGTAGCGCGCCCGGTCCCGGACCACCGCCTCCAGGGCCTCCGCCGCGCGAGAGAAGACCGCGTTCAGGGCCTCGTCCTTGGCGGCCAGCACCAGGGCCTGCGCCTGCAGCCGCGCCGTGGACTGGGCGCGCACGCGGGCCGTCCGCACCTCCGCCTCCACGGCCTCGCGCTGGCGCTCCAGCTCCTCCCGGGCCTCGGCCTCGGCGGCGCGCCGGATCTCGTCGGCCTCGGCGCGGGCGGCGGCGAGCACGCGCTCCCGCTCGGCCGCCGCCTCCCGCTCCAGGAGGGCGATCAGCTCGTGGGCCACCTCAGCGGATCCGGCCGATGACGAAGAAGGCCACCAGGAAGCCCAGGATGATCATCGTCTCCGGCAGGGCCAGGAAGATCAGCAACCGGCCGCCGATCTCCGGCCGCTCCGCCATCGCGCCGGCCGCCGCCGACCCGATGCGGGCCTGCGCCCAGGCTGTCCCCAGCGCCCCCAGCCCCACCGCCACCGCGGCGGCCAGGCCTAGCAGGCCCGCCCCCAGCCCCAGCCCCGCCGGGGCCGCCGGGGCCTCCTCCGGGGCCGCGGCCGCGGGCGCCACGAACAGCAGGGCCATCACCACACCGACCAGCAGGACACGCACACGATCACCTCCCGTTGACATCGCCGCCCCGGTCCGCCCGGGCGCGGCCCGTCACGACCGCGGCGACGCCGCGGACCGCAGCGGCTCGTACGGCCGCCCCGTCTCGTCGTGGTACTTCACCTTCGTGAGGAACTCGATCCAGTGCAGACGCGCCGGCTGGATCAGGTGCCCGATGATCGTGAAGAGGAAGAAGAGCACCTGGAAGAGGCCGGCGAGCAGCGTGGCCACCACCGCGCCCACGATCCCGGGCAGGCCGAACTGCGCCACCATCTCCGGACCGAGCTGGTTGGCGGCGATGGCCAGCGCCGCCGCCGCCAGGCCGAAGGCCATCAGCCGGGCGTGCGAGAGGATGTGCCCGAAGGCGGTGAAGGACTCCAGGAACCACAGGAGCCCCGCCGCCATGCCGCGCGGCCGACGCGAGGCCACCCCGAAGGCGACCACGCTCCCAACCGCCGCCAGCAGCAGGTAGAGGCTCCAGGGCGCCAGCGCCGCCGGCAGCATCTGCGCCTGGGTGCCCAGGAAGAGCAGCAGCGCCCCGGAGGCGCCGATGAGCACCAGGCTCTCGAAGACCCCTTCCAGGTGGCGGTGGCGCAGCGCCATCACCAGGTGGCCCACCAGGCCCAGGTAGACCATCACCACCCCGAAGAGCAGGATGGCGCGGAAGTAGAGCGTCGTCCCCGGCTCGTGCACCCGGTCGAAGAGGGGGTGGAAGGCGATGCCGCGGGCATGGGCGTACAGCTCGGGCAGGTTGCCGAAGACTTCGCCGTAGACCACGCCGAAGGCGATGACCCACACCGCGATCACCCGGACCAGCCAGGAGACCGCCCAGAGCAGCGGCGGGTCGAGGCGCACGTCCAGCACCGGCACCGTCCAGGCGCGCCCGGCGCGGCTGCGGTTGCGCAGCCACCACCCGAACAGGAAGAAGAGCGCGCCGTAGCCGACGTCCCCGATGACCAGGCCGACGAAGATGGGGAAGGTGACGGCGATGAGGGGGCTCGGGTCCCAGGTGCCGTAGCGCGGCGGCGGGAAGAGGCCCAGCAGCAGCTGGAACGGCCGGATGGGCGTGGGGTTGTCGAGCAGCACGGGGACGCGCTCCGCCTCGTGGGGGTCGGCGGGGCTGTCGTAGACGACGACCTCCTCGCCGAAGCGGCGGCGCAGCCGCTGGCGGATGGTGGCCACGAGCCGCGTGGGCGCCCACCCGTGCAGGATGAAGGTGTAGCGGGACTGGGCCAGGGCCGGGACGACCTGCAGGCGGGCCAGACGGTCCTGCAGGACGGCGCGGATGGCCACGAGACGCGGCCGGTGGCGCCGCGCCGCCGCGGCCAGCTCGCCCTGCAGACGCGCCAGCTCTTGGGGCAGGACCCGGCGCCGCTCCTCCATCACCCGGATGGCCTCGGCGGGGGGCCGGTCGGCGTACTGGCTGGGCAGCCGCAGCTCGCTCACCCCGGCGCGGGCCAGGAAGCTGCGTACCGCCTCCTCGTCGCGGCGGAGGAAGGCGACGACGACGCCGACCTTCCCCTCCTCCACCACCCGGCTGACGACCTCGACGCGCCCCTCGGTCAGCTCCTCCAGACGCCGGCGGAAGTCCTGGACGAGGGCCAGGTCGCGGGTGCGCAGGATGAAGCCGACCGTCTCGAAGGCCCGGCTGCCGCTGAGCGCCCCCAACAGCGGCGCCAGCACGCGCACCGCGCTCTCGTAGCTGCGGATGAGCTCGAGCTCGTCCTGGGCCTCCAGGCGCGCCCGCACCAGCGCCTGCACCTCGGCCTCGATGGCCGCCACCTCGGCCTCGAGGGCATCCACCGGCCGGCCGGCGACCTCCGCCGTCGAGGGGAGCGCCTCTTCCGCCGCACCCGGGAGCAGGCCCAGGAGGCCATCCACACGCAGGCGCAGCCGTTCCAGCGCCTCCCGCTCCTCGCGGTGCTCGTCGGCGGTCGGCGCCACCGCCGGGACCTCCTCCGCCTCGATGCGGTCGACGTGGAGCGCCCCCACCTGCTGCGTCTCCTCCAGGACCGCCGCCAGCAGGCGCTTCGGCCCGATCACGAGCACCCGGCTCATGGCGACGATCACGCCGCGCCCCCTCCGGCTCCGCCGCTTTGGACCGGCGCCACGTCCGCCACGCCGCCCAGGACGCGCCCGACCACCAGCCGCACGGCCTGGTCGGCCCGCTCCGCCGCCCGGGCGCGGATCGCCTCCGCCTCGCGCCGGGCCTGCGCCAGCACCTCCCCGGTGATGGCGGCCACCTCCGCCTCGGCGCGGCGGCGCGCCTCGGCCGCCAGCGCTTCGGCCTCCTGCCGCGCCCGCGCCCGGATCGCCTCTGCCTCGGCACGGGCGGCGGCCACGATGGCGGCGGCCTCCTGACGGGCCTGCTCCATGGCCGCCTCCAGCTCGCGCTCCTTCTCGGCGATCAGGCGCAGGACATCCTCGCCGTCCTCACGGTGGTGTCGCTGGTGGGCCATCACCACGCTCCCGACCGGCACGCCGACCGGGGCCGGTCTGCGGTCATCCTCGGCACGCGCTCGTCTGTGGTCCCGTCCGTCATCCTCGGCCCGGGCTTCCCCGCCCCGCGGGCACGACGGGCGCCCCCGGTCGGTCGGTGTATGCAGCGCACTGGGGGAAAAAGGGCCTCTTGACATCCGAAACGCCCTGGGAGCGCGCTCCCGGGGCGGCCGGAGACCGGGGTCATGATAGCAGACCGCTACAGGCGCAGCAACAAGACTGCCGTGCGCGCCAGATCGATCACCGGCTGGGGCCACAGGCCCACCACCAGGGTCCCCAGCGCCGCCACCCACAGCGCCGCCCCGAGCGCCACCGGCTCCCGCACCGGGGTGGGGTCGCGCGGCGGCAGCAGGTACATCGCCCGGATGACGCTCACGTAGTAGTACAGGGCGATGACGCTGCTCACCACGCCCACCGCCACCAGCCAGAGGAGCTGGGGGCTGCGCTCCAGGACCGCCCCGAAGACGTAGAGCTTGCCGAAGAAGACGGCGGTGGGCGGGATCCCGGTGAGGGAGAGCATGAAGAGGGCCATGAGGAACGCCAGGACGGGGGCGCGCTGGCTCAGCCCGGCGTAGTCGGGGATGTCGTCGGAGCCCAGCTGCGTCCCGATGAGGGAGGCCACGAAGAACGCCCCCAGGTTGGAGAAGAGGTAGGCGAAGAGGTAGACCAAGAGGCCCAGGTTGCCGAGGTCCCCGCCAAACCCCGCCACCCCCATGAGCAGGAAGCCGGCGTGGGAGACGGTGGAGTAGGCGAGCATGCGCTTGATGTTGCGCTGGGGGAGCGCCAGGAGGTTGCCCAATACCATGGAGACCGCCGACAGCGCCGCCACCAGGCTCACCCAGTCCAAGCCGCTGGGCGCGATGGCCACTGCCACGACCCGCAGGAGCACGGCGAAGCCGGCCGCCTTGGAGGCGACGGAGAGGAAGGCCGCCACCGGCGTGGGAGACCCCTCGTAGACGTCCGGGGTCCACTGGTGGAAGGGGACCATGGCCACCTTGAAGCCGAAGCCGGCCAGCATGAGCGCCAGCGACAGCACGAGCGCCGGCTGCGGCCCTCCGCGCACCCGCTCGGCGATGGTGTAGAGGTTGGTGGACCCGGCCAGGCCGTAGAGGACGGAGAAACCGTAGAACATCGTCGCCGAGGCGGCCGCGCCGTAGAGGAAGTACTTCAGCCCGGCCTCGTGGCTCTTCGGGTGCCCCTTCAGGTAGCCGGCCAGCACGTAGGAGGCCAGGCTGGCGAACTCGATGGCCAACGCCAGCACCACCAGGTCGGCGCTGGCGGCCATGAGGATGAAGGCCAGGGCGGCGAAGACGATCAGGACGTAGACCTCGGCCTCGAAGGGCGTCCCGGGCGCCGCCGCCGGCGCAGGCTCGCCGGGGCTGCGGAAGTAGTCCACCGCCGCCAGCACGACCAGCGCGCTGCTCACCAGGACGAGGACCTTGAAGAAGACGGCGAAGCCGTCGACGGCGTAGGTCTGAGCCAGGACCAGCCGTCCCGGCCCGCCCAGGGTCTCGATCAGCCCCCAGGTGGGGATCAGGCCGAGGAGCAGGCCCGCCGCCGCCACCCAGCCGACCAGGTTGGCCTGGCGGGCCGGCACGACCGCGGCCAGCACCAGCAGGAGCAGGCCGAGCCCGGTCACCCAGAACTCGGGCAGCAGCGCCCAGAGGTCGGCGGCCGGCGGCATCACGCCCGCTCCCGGGACGGCGCGCCGCCGCCCCCTACGCCCGCCCGCCCCCGCGTGCCGTGCAGCGCCGAGCCCCTCACCGCAGCGCCGTCACCAATCCGGTCATGGCCACGTCGATGAGGTCGAGCAGCGGCCGCGGGAAGAGGCCGAAGATCAGCATCAGCGCCGCCAGCGGGGCCAGCGCCAGCCACTCCCGGGCGTCCAGGTCGGGCAGCCCGCGCCAGCGCTCGTTCACCGGGCCGGTGAAGACCCGGCGGATGGTCCACAGGAACATCCCGGCGTTGAGGACGATGCCGAGGAGCCCCACCGCGGCGATGGCCGGGAAGATGCCGAAGGCCCCCAGGAAGATGAGGAACTCGGCCACGAAGCCCATGAGGCCGGGCAGCCCCAGCGAGGCCAGCATCGCCAGAACCGAGACCCCGCTGTAGGCGGGTAGCAGGTGCCACAGCCCCCCGAAGTCGTCCACGCCGCGCGTGTGCGTCCGGTAGTCGTAGATGACGCCGACGATGAGGAAGAGCGCCCCGGTAATGACCCCGTGGGCCAGCATCTCGTAGACGGCGCCGTTCAGGGCGATGGCGGCCCAGCGGGCCAGCTCGGGACGGCCGTAGGCGTAGGCCGCGGCCGCCGTGCCCAGCATGACGAAGCCCATGTGGTTCACGCTGGAGTAGGCCACGAGCTTCTTCAGGTCGCGCTGGGCCATGGCCACCAGCACCCCGTAGACGATCCCGAGCAGGGCCAGGATGGCGATGGGCACGGCGAACTGCCGGAAGACCTCCGGGAAGAGACCCAAGCTGTAGCGCACGAAGCCGTAGGTGCCCAGCTTCAGCAGCACCCCGGCCAGGATGACGGAGCCGGCGGTGGGCGCCTCCACGTGGGCGTCGGGCAGCCAGGTGTGGAAGGGCCACATGGGCACCTTGATGGCGAAGGAGAGGAAGAACCCCCAGAAGGCCACCTGGGCCAGCCGGAGGTCTCCGGCCAGGGGGCGCTGCTGGATGAGCTGCCGGAGGTCGAAGGTACGCGGGTCGGCGTGCAGGTAGAAGAGCAGGATGCCCACGAGCATGGCCAGCGAGCCCACCAGCGTGTAGAGGAAGAACTTGATGGCGGCGTACTCCTTGCGCGGCCCGCCCCAGATGCCGATGAGGAAGTACATCGGCACGATGGTCAGCTCCCAGACGATGAAGAACAGGAAGAGGTCCAGGGCCACGAAGACCCCCACCATGGCCGTCTGCAGGAGGAGGAAGAGGAACATGTACTCCTTCACCCGCACCTCCACCCGCCAGGAGTAGACGATGGAGAGGACGGTGAGCACCCCGGTGAGGATCACCAGCGGCAGGCTCAGCCCGTCCACGCCCACGCGGTAGCCCACGCCGATGGCGGGGATCCAGGGGACGTCGGTGACGAGCTGGAAGCCCGGCCGCCCGGCCTCGAACGGCCCCAGCAGGAGGAGGGAGAGGGCCGTGGAGAGGGCGGCCGCCACCAGCGCCACGAGGCGGATGGCCTCCACGGCGGTGCGCGGCAGGAGCAGCAGGACGACGCCGCCGGCCAGCGGGAGGAAGAGGGTCAGGGTGAGGAGCGTCTCCCCGGTCATCCCCTCACCTCGAGCCCCGCCCGCCGACGCGTCGACGGCCCCGCGGTCTGGACCTGACTCATCGCAGCAGCCCCCCGATGACGATGGCGATCACCCCCAGGGCGATGACCAGCAGGTAGTTCTCCGCCCGGCCGGTCTGCACGACGCGCAGGGCCGCGCCCAGCCGCGCCGCCGTCCAGCCGAGCAGGTTGACCAGCCCGTCCACCACGTAGAGGTCGACCAGCCGGTAGAGGCGGGCCAGGGCCACGACCACCACCCCCACCAGGTTCACCAGCCCGTCGATGACGTAGAGGTCGAAGGTGCGCAGCGCCCGCCCCACCCACAGCACCGGGCGGACCACGGCGGCCTGGTAGAGCTCGTCCACGTAGTACCGGTGCTCCAGCAGGGTGACCACCGGGCCGAGCGCCCGGCGCAGCTGCGCCGCGCTCACCCAGCGGAAGTGGTAGACCGCCGCCGCCGCGGCGATCCCCAGCAGCGCCGCCGCGGTGCCGAGCAGCGCCACGGTCAGGCTGAACGGCGCCACCTCCACCCCCTCGGCGTGCACGAAGGCGTGGAAGGGGTTGCCCAGCGCAGGCACCCCCACGAGCCCGATCGTGGCCGAGGCGGCGGCCAGCACCCACAGCGGGACCGTCATCACCGGCGGGCTCTCGTGCGGGTGGACGTGCCCCGCCCAGCGCGGTCGCCCCGTGAAGGTGTAGAAGACCACGCGCAGCATGTAGAAGGCGGTGAGGGCCGCCGTGACCAGCCCCAGGACGAAGAGCGGGCGGTGGTGGTGGAAGGCCTCCAGCAGGATCTCGTCCTTCGACCAGAAGCCGGCGAAGGGGAAGATCCCGGCCAGCGCCAGCGTGCCGACGAGGAAGGTCCAGTAGGTGGAGGGCATCACGCGGGCGAGCCCGCCCATGGCCTTGATGTCGTTGGTGTGCATGGCGTGGATGACGCTGCCCGCGGCCAGGAAGAGCAGCGCCTTGAAGAAGGCGTGGGTCAGCAGGTGGAAAACGGCCGCGGTGTAGCCCAGCACGCCCAACCCGAGGAACATGTAGCCGAGCTGGCTCATGGTCGAGTAGGCCAGCACGCGCTTGATGTCGTCCTGGACCAGCGCCATGGTCGCCGCCAGGAAGGCGGTGATCCCCCCCACCCAGCCCACCACGGCGAGGGCCTGGTGGTCGGCGGTGGCGAAGAAGAGCCCGAACAGCCGCGCCACCAGGTAGACGCCCGCCGCCACCATGGTGGCGGCGTGGATGAGGGCCGAGACCGGCGTGGGGCCCTCCATGGCGTCGGGGAGCCAGACGTGCAGGGGGATCTGCGCCGACTTCCCCACCGCCCCGCCGAAGAGACACAGCGCCGCCAGGAGCAGCGTGGGGCCCGCCAGGCGCCCCGCCTCCACGGCCCGGAAGGTCTCGGCGAAGCCGAGGCTGCCGACCGTGGCGAAGACCAGCAGGATGCCGAGGAAGAAGAAGAGGTCGCCCACGCGGGTGGTGACGAAGGCCTTGACCGCCGCCCGCGCCGCCGCCGGGCGCTCGAACCAGAAGCCGATGAGCAGGTAGGACCCCAGCCCCACGAGCTCCCACCCGGCGAAGAGGAAGAGGAAGTTGTCCGCCAGCACCAGCAGGAGCATCGCCCCGGCGAAGAGGGAGAGGTAGGCGAAGAAGCGCGGGTAGCGCGGGTCGCCGTGCATGTAGCCGATGGAGTAGATGAAGATCAGCGACCCGACCACGGTGACGATGAGCACCATCACGGCGGCGAGCGGGTCCACCTGCAGCCCCAGGGCCACCGGCTGCCCGCCCAGCACCGCCCAGGTCACCCGCTGGTGCACCTCCTGGTGGGCCAGCACCCGCCCGAAGAGGATCACCCCGCCCACCGTGGCCAGGAGCATGGCCCCGACGGCCACGTAGGCGCCCTGCCCGGGCAGGCGGCGGCCCCGGGCCAGGATCAGCCCGCAGGCCAGGAAGGGGAGCAGCGGGACCAGCCAGACCAGGCTCACGGGCGTCCCTCCGGCGGGCTCACCACTTCATCACGTTGATCTCGTCGACGTGGATGGTCTCCAGGGTGCGGTAGGCCGCCAGCACCAGGGCCAGTCCCACGGCCGCCTCGCACGCCGCCAGCGTGATGATGACGAGGGCGAAGACGTGCCCGGCCACCGCCCCCGGAGCCACGTAACGGTTCATGGCCACGAGGTTCACGTTGGCGGCGTTGAGCATCAGCTCGATGCCCATGAGGATGGCCACGGCGTTGCGCCGGCTGAGCACCCCGTAGAGCCCCAGCCCGAAGAGCACGGCGCTCACGACCAGGTAGTGCTCCAGCCCCACCCGCATCTCAGGGCTCCCGCCGGGCGATGACGAGCGCGCCCACCAGCGAGACGAGCAGCACCAGGCTGCTGACCTCGAAGGCCAGGACGAACTCGGTAAGGAAGGCCTCCCCCACGGCGGCAGTGGTGCCGGCCGGCAGCGTCCCCGACCCGGCCGGCCAGGGCGTCCGCACGAGCACGATCACCAGCGCTGCCACGAAGCCGGCGGCGGCGGCCAGCCCCGGCCAGCGCTGGGTATTCACCTGGCGCACCGCCAGCCCGGTCCCCCCTTCCGTGAGCATGATGACGAAGAGGATGAGCACGGCGATGGCCCCGGCGTAGATGAGCACCTGGATGCCGGCCACGAACTCCGCCTGCAGGAGGACGAAGAGGCCGGTGACCCCCAGCAGCGAGGGGATGAGGGCCATGGCCGCCCGCACCAGGTTGCGGCTGGTGACGACGACCACCGCCGGCAGCAGCGTGAGGGCCGCCAGGACCAGGAAGGCGACGAGCTCCCCCATGACCTAGACCAGCACCCAGCCGGTGAGCAGCACGTTCAGCAGGGCCAGGGGCAGGAGCCCCTTCCAGGTGAAGTTGAGCAGCTGGTCCAGCCGCAGCCGCGGGTAGGTCCAGCGCACCCACATGAGGAAGAAGACCATGGCCAAGAGCTTCACGAAGAGCCACAGCGTGCTGGTGAAGCCGGGACCGTGCCAGCCGCCCAGGAAGAGGAGGCTGCTCAGCGCCGCCATGGCGAAGAGCTCCCCGTACTCCCCCAGCTGGAAGAGGGCGAAGCGCATCCCCGTGTACTCGGAGAAGTAGCCGGCCACGAGCTCCGACTCTGCCTCCGGCAGGTCGAAGGGCGTGCGGAAGGTCTCGGCGGTGGCCGCGGCCACGAAGATGGCGAAGGCCAGCACCCCCACGACCACCCCGCCCAGCCCGTGTCCGCCCCCGAAGAGGAACCAGCGCCCCACCCCCAGGAAGCCGCCGCGCTGGGCGTCCACGATCGCCACCGTGGAGAGCGTGCCGGCCAGCATGATGGGCGTCAGCAGCGCCAGGGCCAGCGGGATCTCGTAGGAGACCATCTGGGAGGCGGAGCGCAGCGCCCCCAGCAGCGAGTACTTGTTGTTGGAGGCCCACCCGCCCAGCAGGACGCCGATGACGATGAGCGAGGTCATGGCCACGAAGAAGAGCAGGCCGATGTTGAGGTCGCGGCCGATGAGCAGCACGCCGAAGGGCACGCCCAGCGGGATGACGATCCAGGCCAGGAGCGCGGCCACGGGGACGAGGAGCGGCGCGACGTTGAAGGCCACGGGGTCGGCGTTCACCGGGGTGACGTGCTCTTTCTGCAGGAGCTTGACCGTGTCCGCCACCGTCTGCAGCAGCCCCTGCGGCCCCACGTGCTTGGGACCCAGGCGCGACTGGATCCAGCCGCTGATCTTCCGCTCCGCCAACACCCCGAACATCGCCGCCACCACGGCCAGGAAGGTGAAGAGCAGCACCGTGGCCAGGGTGGCCCGCAGGATCTCCAGGCCCCAGGCGACCGCCGGCACTAGGTCCACTCCAGGGCGCCGGTGCGCCAGGCGTAGAGCAGGCCCAACCCGAGGATGACGATGAAGAGCGCCGCCTCGACGAAGGCGAACATGCCCAGGCGGCGGAAGACCACGGCCCAGGGGAAGAGGTAGATGACCTCCACCTCGAAGAGGACGAAGGCGAGGGCAAAGAGGTAGTAGCGGACGTTGAACTGCGCCCAGGCCTGGCCGAAGGGGACGACGCCGGACTCGTAGGTGAGGCGCTTCTGGGGATGCGGGGCGCGGGGGGCCAGCAACCAGACGACGGCCAGCGGGAGGGCCGCCATGAGCGTCCCGACGACCGCGAAGACCGCCACGTGGAGCCAATCGACGAGGACCATCCAGCTCTCCAGACCAGCGCGCCCGGCCCATGATAGAGGCGCGTTTTTTCGCTTGTCAACAGACGTAGAACGGCCAGAATGCCGCATCAGACGGCGTTCGCTGACGGTGGCGCTCCGCCGGGCGCCGGCGGACGTGGGGCTCAGCTGGCCGGGATGGGCTTCCGCCGTGGCGCCGCCCACGCCGCGGTGCGCATGACCGCGCGGGCCAGCCGGCGCGGGTCGTGGCGGAGGACCTCCTCTTCGCTGATCACCGCCGCCGCCACCACCTCGTAGCCCAGACGGGCCAGCGGCTCCAGGTCCGGGTCGACCGGGAAGGAGCTCTCCGCCTGGTAGCGGCGCAGCAGCTCGGCGTTGCGCGGCAGCTGCGTGTTCACCAGCACGTGGGTGCAGACCCGCCCGCCCACCGCCGCCTCGAGGGCGCGCACGTGGTCGACGGCGGTGAACCCGTCGGTCTCCCCGGGCTGGGTCATGACGTTGCAGATGTAGATGCGCGGCGCCCGGGCCCCGCGCAGCGCGTCGGCGATCCCGGGGACCAGCAGGTTGGGGATGACGCTGGTGAAGAGGCTCCCGGGCCCGATGAGGATCAGGTCGGCCTCGCCGATTGCCTCCAGGACCTCGGGCAGGGCGGGCACGTCCGGCGGCCGCAGGGCCACGCGCCGGATCGGCTTGCGCACGCGGGGGATGGCCGACTCGCCCTCCACCACGCTGCCGTCGGCGAACTCCGCCACCAGGACCACGTCGCGGGCGGTGGCCGGCAGGACCCGCCCCCGGATGTTCAGCACCCGGCTGGCCTCGCGCACCGCCTGCTCCAGGTCCCCGGTCACGCCCACGAGGCCGGCGATGAGGAGGTTGCCGAGGGCGTGCCCGTCCAGCGTTCCCCCCGGGAAGCGGTACTCGAAGAGGCGGGTCATGAGCGGCTCCGCCTCCGCCAGCGCCACCAGGCAGTCCCGGATGTCCCCGGGCGGGGGCACGCCGAGGTCGCGGCGCAGCCGGCCCGAGGAGCCGCCGTCGTCGAAGACCGTCACCACGGCGGTGATGTTGCTGGAGTAGGCCTTGAGCCCGCGCAGCAGCGTGCTCAGTCCGGTGCCGCCGCCCAGCGCCACGATGCGCGGGCCGCGCCCGCGGGTGCGCTGCCGGCGCAGCACCTCCACCAGCGTGGGCTGGCCCGTGGGGAAGAGGACGCGGTCGATGGAGCGCAGCGTGGCGCGCAGGCCCACGAGCACCAGGACCCCTCCGCCCAGAAGCAGCAGGGCGGGGACGAGCCAGGCCCATGGGCCCAGCCCGCCGAGGGCCCGCGCCAGCGCCCCCGTCGCCGCCGGCACCTCCAGTGCGGCCGCAGCCACCGCCCCGGCGCTCAGGACCACGATGCCGGCGCCCACCACCGCCAGCCACCGCTTGATCCCGATCCCCGGGACCAGCCAGCGCCGCCAGCGGCGGACCTGCTCCCCCAGGGCCCGGGAGGCGCCGGTGCGCATGCCTACTCCTTGCGGATGTCGCGGTGGCGGACGCTCACCTTCAGCCCGCGCTCGCGCAGGTAGCGGGCCAGCTCGTCCGCCAGGACCACCGAGCGGTGCTTGCCGCCCGTACACCCGATGGCCACGGTCAGGTGCGTCTTGCCCTCCTGGACGTACTGGGGGATGAGGTAGTCCATCAGCCGGTAGAGGTGGTCGAGGAAGGTGCGCGCCTCCTCGTGCCCCAGCACGAACTCCCGGATGCGGCGGCTGCCGCCCGGCAGCGGGCGCAGCGAAGGGACGTAGTGCGGGTTGGGCAGGAAGCGCACGTCGAAGACGAGATCGGCGTCCAGCGGCAACCCGTGCTTGTAGCCGAAGGAGGTGATGCCCACCTCGAGGGCCCCGGCGCGCTCGCCGCGGTGGTAGGTGGCCAGGATCTCCTCGCGCAGCTCCCGCGGCGTCATGGCCGAGGTGTCGATGATCTTGTCCGCCCGCTCCTTCAGCGCCTCCAGCCGGCGGCGCTCCGCCCGGATGCCCTGCAGGATGCCCCGGCCGTGCCCCAGCGGGTGCGGCCGGCGGGTCTCCTTGAAGCGGCGCACCAGCACCTCGTCGGCGGCGTCGAGGAAGAGGACCTGGTAGTCCACCCCCATGGCCCGCAGCTGGGCCAGCGCCTCGGGGACGTCGTCGAAGAACTGGCCCCCGCGCACGTCCATGACCACGGCCACCTGCCGGACCTTCCCCTCCGAGTGGAGGCAGAGGTCGGCGAACTTGGGCAGCAGCTGCGGCGGCAGGTTGTCCACGACGAAGAAGTCCAGGTCCTCGAAGACCCGCATGGCGTTGGACTTCCCCGCCCCCGACAGGCCGGTGATGACGATGAAGCGCAGCGGCAGCTCCCGGCGGCCGTCGGAGCTCGCCCGGTCGAAGCGCAGCAACCGGCGGCGCCCGTCAGGCCCGGAAGAGGTGGCTGAGGAGCGTGCTGATGACCGCAATGAGGAGCGCTCCCACCAGCGCCGAGAGGAAGTTCGCGATCTGCAGGTTGGTGACGGCGGCGACCAGGTAGAGCATGAGGGCGTTCACCACCAGGGTGAAGAGGCCCAGCGTGAGGATGTTCAGCGGCAGGGTGAGGAGGAGGACGACCGGGCGGATGAAGGCGTTCACCAGGCCCAGGACCAGCGCGGCCACGAGCGCGCTGGGGATGTCCGGGACCCGGATCCCCGGCAGGATGCGGGTAGTCAGGTAGATCGCCACCGCGTTGATCAGCAGCCGGGCCAGGAACCCCGCCATCACCGCGGCGGCTCTCCCGCCTCCGGCATGATCAGCCAGGCCAGCAGGTAGCCGACGATGGCGAACAGGGCCGTCGGCGGGAAGAGCGCGGCGAGCACCCAGGCCAGCCGGACCAGCGTGGGGTCGACGTTCAGATACTCCGCCAGCCCCCCGGCCACCCCTGCCAGCATCCGGTGCTGTCGAGACCGGACCAGCCGCTTCTGTTGCTCCATACGTCGATTATAGGCGTTCGCGCAGGAGCGGGACCACCTGGCCGGGCAGCTCGGCTACCGCCACCCCGGCGGCGGTCAGCGCCGCGATCTTCGCCTCCGCGGTGCCCTCCGTCCCCGCGATCACCGCGCCGGCGTGCCCCATGCGCTTCCCCGGCGGGGCGGTGCGCCCGGCGATGTAGGCCACCACCGGCTTGGGGAAGCGCGTCTCGGCGATGAAGCGGGCCGCCGCTTCCTCGGCGGCGCCCCCGATCTCCCCGATGAGCACCACCGCCGCCGTCTGCTCGTCCCGGCCGAAGAGGTCGACGGCGTCCTGGAAGGACATCCCCACCACCGGGTCCCCGCCCAGTCCCAGCGCGGTGGACTGGCCGAGCCCCGCCTGGGTGAGCGCCGCCACGATCTCGTAGGTGAGCGTCCCGCTGCGCGAGACCACGCCCACGTGGCCGCGCCGGAAGAGGTGGTTGGGCATGATGCCCATCTTGGCGCCCCCCGGCGTGGCCACCCCCGGGCCGTTGGGCCCGATGACCCGCACCCCCTGCTGGCGGGCGTAGCCGACGATAGTGATGGCGTCGTGCACCGGGACGTGCTCGGTGATGATGACCACGGGGTCGAGCCGGTGGCTGATCGCCTCCAGCGCGGCGTCCCGGGCGAAGGGAGCGGGCACGAAGATCACTGACGCCGTGGCCCCGGTCTCCTGCACCGCCTCGGCCACCGTGTCGAAGACCGGCACGCCGTGGACGCGCTCCCCGCCCTTGCCGGGGGTCGTGCCCGCCACCACGGCCGTGCCGAACTCCAGCATGCGCTGGGTGTGGAACTGCCCCTGGTAGCCGGTGATCCCCTGCACCAGCACGCGCGTGCGCTCGTCGATCAGGATGGCCATGGGCTCACCGCACCGGGACGGCGTAGGCCTGCCGCACCGGCCGCCCGGTCCACGTGGACGGGACCGGCAGGCCCAGCGCGTCCAGCGCCGTCGCCGCCGTGTCGTAGGTCACGATCGGGTCGGTGAGCGTGGTACCGGCGCGGGCGGGCCCGCCCAGGGCGATCCAGGGGATCAGGACGTCCTCCGGCCGGCCGGCCCCGTGCCCGCGCCCGTGCCCGCCGTGGTCCGCCGTGACGATGAGGAGCGTCACCGGCCACAGCCCGGCCCGGCGCAGGTCGTCCAGGAAGCGGGCCACCACCCCGGGGACTTCTGCCACGACCTGGAGGTAGGGCGGGCTCATCCACCCGTCCCGGTGCCCGACGTCGTCGGGGTCGGCGGCGTGCGCGAAGAGGAAAGCCGGCCGCCGCTCCCGCAGGACCCGGGAGGCGTGCGCCACCACCTGGGCCTGCCGGGCGCGCGGGTAGAGGAGGTGCTCCTGGGGGACCGCCTCCGGCACCAGGTAGAGCAGCTTGCGCTTGGCCACAATGGCGTAGGCGCGACGACCGTGCCGCAGGACCTCGCTGAAGACGGTGGGGCGGTCCAGGCGCGGCCCTTCCTCCCAGACGTTCATGCGCACCCCGTGCCCCGCCGGGCCCACCCCGGTGAGCATGGAGGCGTGGGCGGGCAGGGTGACGCTGGGCAGAGTCGTGCGCGCCGACCAGGCGGCGGCGCTCTGTCCGGCGAGCGGCCCCCAGACAGCGCGCAGCGCGTCGGGCCGCAGCCCGTCGAAGCTGAGCACGACCACGTGGCGGGCCACGGCGGCGCGCACCGCCGGCTGCGCCGACGTCGGGAGCGCGGCCAGCAGTCCGGCCAGGAGGACCGCCGGCAGCAGCGCAACGGGGAGGAGCCACGAGCCCAGGGGCCGGCGCGCAGGGAGGAGCCGCGAGACCAGGGGCTGGCCCGCGGGCCCCGGCGTGCTAGGCCGCCGCACGGGCCACCGCCTCCCGCGCCGCCGCCTCAGGGTCGACGAAGGCCTGGATCCCCGCCGCCTCCAGGATGCGTCGTCCTTCCTCCTCGTTCGTCCCGGTCAGCCGCACCACCAGGGGCACCGGCGGCCGGTGCGCCGCGATCGCCCGGGCGATGTCGTCGCAGCGAGTGATGCCGCCGAAGATGTTGATGAACAGCGCCCGCACCCCCGGCTTGCGCAGGGCGATGTCGATGGCCGCAGCCATGTGCTCCTCGCTGGCCCCTCCGCCCACGTCGAGGAAGTTCGCCGGGCGCCCGCCGAAGTGGGCCACCATGTCCAGCGTGGCCATGACCAATCCCGCGCCGTTGCCGATGATGGCCAGGTCCCCGCCCAGCTCGACGTAGGCCAGCCCCGCCCGGCGCGCCTCCTCCTCCAGCGGCGTCTCCTCCTCCCGGGGCGGGCGGTCGGGGTGGCGGAAGGCGGCATTGTCGTCGAGGACCACCTTGGCGTCCAGGGCCAGCAGCCCCTCCGGGGTCCTCGCCAGGGGATTGATCTCGGCGAGCTCCGCCTCCTCGGTGAGGAGCAGGCGGTACAGCGCCGTGGCGATCGCCCCGAACTGCTGGAGCTCGCGGCCCCCGAGCCCGAGCTCCCGGGCCAGCTCGTGGGCGTGGAAGCGGTGGAACCCCAGGAAGGGGTCCACGGAGAAGCGCACGATCTGCTCCGGCGTCGTCCGGGCCACCTCCTCGATGTCCACCCCGCCCGCCGCCGAGGTGACCGTGGCCACGCGCCCGGCGGAGCGGTCCACGGTGAAGGCCAGGTAGTACTCCGCCTGCACCTCCGCCGCCTCGGCCACGAGCAGGCGGCGCACCGGCTCCCCCTGGATGCGCAGGGCCAAAATGGCGGCGGCGTGCGCCCGGGCCTCCTCAGCGGTCCGGGCCAGCTGGATGCCGCCCGCCTTGCCCCGGCCGCCCACCAGCACCTGCGCCTTCACCACCAGGGGGTAGCGCAGGTCGAGCCCGTCGAGCTGCTCGGGGTGCTCGATGACCACGCCGCGCTGGACGGGGATCCCGTAGCGGGCGAAGAGCGCCTTGGCCTGGTACTCGTGGAGCCTCATGTCAGGTGCAGCATACCATCCGGTGCCTGGCGCGCGCCTCGAACGCGCACCGGCGTCCCCTACGCTCCGTGCAGGAGGTCGAGGAAGTGGCGTGGGGTCATCACGGGGGGCCTCGCCCCCCGCAACCCCAGCAGATGGCGGTCGCCGGACACGAGGGCCGTCGCGCCCGACGCCCTGGCCAGCGCCACCAGGTAGTCGTCTCCGGGATCAGGGGTCGCCCGGGGAATGTCGGTCGGGTCCGGCACCGCTGTGGCGAGGCGGCGGAAGACGTCGACGTAGTCCCTCACCTCGTCGGCTGTCGCGTACCGACGAAACTCCGGCCTCAGCAGCACCTCCTCCAGTTCGGCGAGGAGCCGTGCACAGGCCACCAGCTCGAAGGCCCCCTGGAGCCAGGAGCGGACGAGCCGTGCCGGCGTGCCGTCGGGAGCGAGCAGCGCTGCCACCAGCACCCCGGGGTCCACGACCGCACGGATCACCTCCTGCGGGCGGCATGGAGCGCGCGGTAGGCACGCTCCAACGCCTTCGCCTCCGACAGGCGGGCCCGCCGGCCGACCCGGTCCAGGAGCTGGAGCCCGAGGTAGCGTTCGAGCGCTTCCTCGAACACCTCATACTCCTTCCGCCCCATCCTGGCGGCGGCCACCTTGGCGGCCCGCAGGAGGTCCTCCCGGACGTACACGGTGGTCTTCCGGCGCGTCATGAAACCCATTTTGACAGAAAAATGCCCCCCCAGCGCCACGGGGGGCCGTCGCGGTCGCTACACCGTCAGCCCGGCCAGCATCGCCCGCACCGCACCCACGGAGGCCTCGAAGGCGCGACGCTCGGCCTCGTCCAGCGGCAGCTCGATGATGCGCTCCACCCCGCGCGCCCCCAGCACCACCGGCACCCCGATGCAGACGTCCCGCTGCCCGTACTCCCCGTCCAGGTAGACGCAGCAGGGGATCACCCGCCGGCTGTCGCGCAGGACCGCCTCGACCATCTCGCAGATGGCCGCCCCGGGCGCGGTGAAGGCGCTGGCCTTCATCAGCTCGGTGATCTCCGCGCCGCCCCGGCGCGTGCGGGCCACCACGGCCTCCAGCCGGGCCGGGGGGAGGAAGTGGCTGACGGGGATGCCGCGCACCGTGGCGAAGCGCGGCAGGGGCACCATGTCCGTGTCGGTGTGCGCGCCGATGACCAGCGCGTGCACGTCCTCCACCGCCACGCCGAGCTCCAGGGCCAGGAAGGTGCGGAAGCGGGTGCTGTCCAGCGCCCCCGACTCGCCGATCACCCGCTGGCGGGGCAGCCCGGCGGTCCGGTAGGTCAGGTAGGTGATGGCGTCCAGCGGGTTGGTGACGACGATGAGGACGGCGTCGGGGGAGGTGCGGGTGACCTGCTCGACCACCCCGCGCACGATCCCGGCGTTGGTGTCGATGAGCTGCTCGCGGGTCATGCCCGGCTTGCGGGCGATGCCGGCGGTGATGACCACCACCGCCGAGCCCGCCGTCGGTCCGTAGTCGGTGCTGCCGGTGACCCGCACGTTGAACCCGGCGATGGGCCCGGCCTGCTGGAGGTCCAGCGCCTTGCCCTGCGGCAGCCCCTCGATGACGTCCACCAGGACCACGTCGGCGAGCTGGCGGCTGGCGATCCAGTGCGCCGCCGCCGTCCCCACGGTGCCGGCACCGATGATCGAGACCTTGGGACGTGCCACGCCTGCCCTCCTCCTCCGCCGCCCTACGGGGCCATGTGGCGGACCACCGCTTCGGCGAACTCACTGGTGCGGACCTCGCGCGCGCCCTCGGTGAGGCGGGCCAGGTCGTAGGTCATGATCTTCTCCTCGAAGGTCCGCTCCATCCCCCGGACGATCAGCGCCGCCGCCTCGGTCCACCCCAGGTGCTCGAACATCATCACGCCCGAGAGGATGAGCGACCCGGGGTTAACCTTGTCCTGGTTGGCGTACTTCGGCGCGGTGCCGTGGGTGGCCTCGAAGACGGCGTGGAAGTCGCTGAGGTTCCCGCCCGGGGCCATGCCGATGCCGCCCACCTGGGCGGCCACCGCGTCGGAGAGGTAGTCGCCGTTGAGGTTGCCCGTGGCGATGACGTCGAAGTCGCGCGGCCGGGTGAGCAGGTGCTGGAAGGTCACGTCGGCGATGGTGTCCTGCACCAGGAGGCGTCCCTCGGGGACGCGGCCGCCGTAGTCGCGCTGCACCTCCTCCCAGGTGACGATGCGGTCGCCGAACTCCTCGCGGGCCACCTCGTAGCCCCAGTCGCGGAAGGCGCCTTCCGTGAACTTCATGATGTTGCCCTTGTGCACGAGCGTCACGCTGCGCCGCCCGCGCTCCAGGGCGTAGCGCAGGGCCTTGCGCACGAGGCGCTTCGTCCCGAAGGGGCTCATGGGCTTGAGGCCCACGCCGCTGTCCTCGCGCACCCGCCAGCCGAAGGCCTCGCGGACGAAGGCGATCAGGCGCTGCGCCTCCGGGCTGCCGCTGGGGAACTCCAGCCCGGCGTAGATGTCCTCGGAGTTCTCGCGGAAGATGACCACGTCCACCTGCTCGGGGTGGCGCACCGGCGAGGGGACGTTCCGGAACCAGCGCACCGGGCGCACGCAGGCGTACAGGTCGAGGAGCTGGCGGAGCGCCACGTTGAGGCTGCGGATCCCCCCGCCCACGGGGGTGGTGAGCGGCCCCTTGATACCCACGACGTAGTGCTGGAAGGCCCGCAGGGTGTCCTCGGGCAGCCACTCGCCGAAGAGGCGGTAGGCCTTCTCGCCCGCGTAGACCTCGAACCAGACCACACGCCGCTCCCCGCGGTAGGCCTGCGCCACTGCCGCGTCGAAGACCCGCCGCGCGGCGCGCCAGATGTCGGGCCCGATGCCGTCCCCCTCGATGAAGGGGATGATAGGGTGCGCCGGCACGTGCAGCCGGCCGTCGCGAATGGTGATGGCCTCGCCCTCGCGGGGCGGGGAGAGCTGCTGCAGGACGGCCATGACGATCCTCCCGGTGCGGCGCTCGCTGGCGTGACCCTCGGGGCAGGACGGCGCCACGTCCGCCCCGGCGCCGCCCTCCAGCATAGCGTCCCGGCGCAGCGGACGGGAGTGGCCGGAGGCGCGCGACGGGGAGGCCCTTCAGCGGCGAGGGGCTGTTGACCGCTGCAGTTCAGATCCTGCCTTGACGGGGCCGCCCACGCCCGGCTAGCCTCTGTATGGACTAATGGCCAGACCAGCAGTCCTCTTGGCCGCTCGGGCGCCCGGCGGGGCCCTCTTCCGCCCCGTGCGCCGCCAGCGCCTCTACGAGGACATCGTGGGCCAGATCCAGACGCTCATCGCCGACCGGCACCTCCAGCCCGGCGACCGCCTGCCCGGCGAGCGCGAGCTGGCCGATGCCCTCTCGGTGAGCCGGGCCTCCGTGCGGGAGGCCCTGCGCGTCCTGGACTACATCGGCGTGGTGGAGGTGCGCGCCGGGGAGGGCACCTTCGTCGCCTCCACCCCGCCCCGCCCGCTCGACCCCTCGGTCTACCGGCTCCTCTCCGAACGCACCTTCCTCCTCGACGTCCTGGAGGCGCGCGAGATCGTCGAGACGATGGTGGTGCGCCTGGCCGCGGCCCGCCTCGACGGCGAAGACCTGGCGGCGCTGGAGCGGGCACTCGAGCGGCGCGAGGCGGAGCTGGCCGCCGGCCGAGACGATGTGGCCGGGGACCTCCGCTTCCACGAGGCCCTGGCGGACGCCACGGGCAACCCCGCGCTGGTCAGCGTCGTGCGCCACCTCAACGAGCTCTGGGCCCGCTCGCGGGAGCGCACGGGGCGCCAGCCGGCCAGCCCCCGCCAGGCGCACGCCTACCACGCCCGCATCCTCCGGGCGCTGCGGCGCCGTCAGGTGGCGGCCGCGGTGCGGGCGATGCGGGAGCATCTGGCCGACATGCGCCGCGATCTGGAGGCGGGGCTGGGGATGGGGCGCCGGCTAGTGCGGCGCGCGCCGGACGGGCGGGGCCGCGGGGAGCGGCCGCGGCCGCTGTCCGGCGCGCCGGGACGGGGGGAGGGATGAGCACCGTGCAGCCGACGTCCGCCACCACACGGGTGGAGCGGGACACCCTCGGCGAGATGACCGTCCCCGCCGACGCCCTCTACGGCGCGCAGACGGCGCGGGCCGTGGAGAACTTCCCCATCAGCGGCCTGCGCCTGGGGCGGCCCTTCCTGCGGGCGCTGGGGCTGATCAAGCAGGCGGCGGCGGAGACGAACATGGCCCTCGGCCTGCTCGACCGGCGCATCGGGGAGGCGGTGGCCCAGGCGGCCGCCGAGGTGGCGGCCGGCCGCTGGGACGACCACTTCCCCGTGGACGTCTTCCAGACCGGTTCGGGGACCTCCACCAACAACAACGCCAACGAGGTCATCGCCAACCGCGCCGCCGAGCTGCTCGGCGCGCCGCGCGGGTCCAAAACCGTCCACCCCAACGACCACGTCAACCTCTGCCAGTCCAGCAACGACGTCATCCCCACAGCCATCCACGTCGCCGCCCTGCAGCTCGTCCACGAGGAGCTGCTACCCGCCCTCGACCGCCTGCACCGCGCCTTCGAGCGCAAGGCCGTGGCGTTCTGGGACGTCGTGAAGACCGGGCGCACCCACCTGATGGACGCCACCCCGATCCGCCTGGGGCAGGAGTTCCGCGGCTACGCCGGGCAGGTGGAGCGGGCCAGCCGGCGGATCCGGCTGGCCGCCGGGGAGCTGGAGGAGGTGCCGCTCGGCGGGACGGCGGTGGGCACCGGGACCAACATGCACCCGGACTTCCCCGCCCGCGCCATCGCTCGCCTGAGCCAGCTGGCGGGGGTCCCCCTGCGGGAGACCACGAACCACTTCCAGGCGCAGGCGGCCCTCGACGCGCTCGTCTTCGCCTCGGGGGCGCTGCGGGCCTACGCCACCGGGTTGATGAAGATCGCCAACGACATCCGCTGGATGGCCTCCGGACCGCACGCCGGGCTGGGCGAGCTGCGCCTGCCCGAGCTGCAGCCCGGGTCCTCGATCATGCCCGGGAAGGTGAACCCGGTGATCCCCGAGGCGGTGCTCATGGTGGGGGCGCAGGTGCAGGGGAACGACCTGGTGGTGGCCATCGGCAACCAGTGGGGCAACTTCGAGCTCAACACGATGATGCCCGTCATTGCCCACAACCTGCTCCAGGCCATCGCGGTGCTCGCGGCGGCCTCGCGCGTCTTCGCCGAGAAGTGCGTCGAGGGGGTGGAGGCGACCGGCCGCGGGCCGGAGCTGGTGGAGGGCGGGCTCATGCTGGCCACGGCGCTCGCCCCCGTCATCGGCTACGACCGCGCCGCCGAGATCGCCCGCACGGCGCGGGCCACCGGCCGGACCATCCGCGAGGTGGCCCGGGAGCGCGCGGGCCTCCCCGACGAGGAGCTCGACCGGCTGCTCGACCCCGCGCGCATGACCGCCCCGGGGCTCGAGGGCGCCGGCGGGGGAGGGTAGCCGGTGCGCTGCCCGCTGCAGGACCAGCGCGGAGCCCTGCGGCTGGGCGCGGCGCCGGGCGCATCACCGGCGGTCCGCACGCTGCGCCAGGACCCGTGGTGGCTGGAGATCCTCCCGACGATCGTCATGCTCGGCGCCTTCGTCGTCTACGCCACCTGGCGGGCGCTGGCGGGGGCGCACTACTTCGTCGAGCCCTACCTCTCGCCGTTCTACTCCCCCTGCCTGGCCGTCACCTGCGAGCACGCCACCATCCGCCTGATCGGGGCGTGGTGGCCCTTCTCCCCGGCCATCCTCATCCTCTGGGGGCCGCTCGGCTTCCGCACCACCTGCTACTACTACCGCAAGGCCTACTACCGGGCGTTCTTCTGGCAGCCGCCGGCCTGCGCCGTCCGCGACCTGCCGCGCGTCTATACCGGCGAGACGCGCTTCCCCTGGGTGCTGCAAAACGTGCACCGCTACTTCTTCTACCTCTCGCTGCTCTTCCTGGTCTTCCTGTGGTGGGACGTGCTGAAGGCTTTCCGCTTCCCCGACGGGCTCGGGATGGGCGTGGGGACGGTGGTGCTGCTCGGCAGCACCGCCCTGCTGACGCTGTACAGCCTCTCCTGCCACTCCTGCCGCCACCTGGTGGGCGGGCACGTCGACGCCTTCTCCCGGGCGCCGGTCCGCTACCGGCTGTGGCGGTGGGTGAGCGCGCTCAACGCCCACCACGGCCCCATCGCCTGGGTGAGCCTGGTGGCCGTGGCCCTGGCCGACCTCTACGTCTACCTGCTGGCCACGGGGGCCGTGCGCGACCTGCGCCTCTTCTGAGCCGGCCATGGAGCCCTACGCGACCCACGACTACGACGTGGTGGTGATCGGCGCCGGCGGGGCCGGGCTGCGGGCGGCCATCGAGGCCCGCCAGGCCGGGCTGCGCACGGCGCTCGTCTGCAAGTCGCTGCTGGGCAAGGCGCACACCGTGATGGCGGAAGGCGGCATCGCCGCCGCGCTGGGCAACGTCTGGCCCGAGGACAACTGGCGGGTGCACTTCCGCGACACCATGCGCGGCGGCAAGCTGCTGAACAACTGGCGCATGGTCCAGCTCTTCGCCCAGGAGGCCCCGGAGCGGGTCCTGGAGCTGGAGGAGTGGGGCGCGGCCTTCGACCGCACCCCCGACGGGCTGATCTTGCAGCGCGACTTCGGCGGCCACCGCTACGCCCGGCTGGCCCACGTGGGCGACCGCACCGGCCTGGAGATGATCCGCACCCTGCAGTTCCGCGCCGTGCACCTGGGCGTGGACGTCTTCATGGAGGTGACGGTCCAGCGCCTCCTCACCGACGCCGGCCGCGTGGCCGGCGCCTTCGGCTACCGGCGGGGCGACGGCGGCTTCGTGCTCTTCCGCGCGCCGGCGGTCATCTTGGCCACCGGCGGCTTCGGGAAGGTGTGGAAGTACACGTCGATGTCCTGGGAGTCGACCGGGGACGGGGTGCTGCTGGCGCTGGAGGCCGGGGCCGACCTCATCGACATGGAGTTCGTGCAGTTCCACCCCACGGGGATGGTCTGGCCGCCGAGCGCCCGCGGCATCCTGGTCACGGAGGGCGTGCGGGGGGACGGCGGCGTGCTGCGCAACCGCGAGGGGCGGCGCTTCATGTTCGACTACATCCCCGAGTTCTTCCGGGCCGAGACCGCCGAGACCGAGGAGGAGGCGGACCGCTGGTACACCGACAAAAAGCACAACCGCCGCCCGCCGGAGCTGCTGCCGCGCGACGAAGTCACCCGGGCCATCTACTATGAGGTGAAGGCCGGCCGGGGCAGCCCGCACGGCGGGGTCTACCTGGACATCGCCTCCCGCCGGCCCGCCGAGTACATCAAGGCGCGGCTCCCCTCCATGTACCACCAGTTCAAGGAGCTCGCCGGCGTGGACATCACCCGCGAGCCCATGGAGGTCTACCCCACCTGCCACTACGCCATGGGCGGCGTGCGCGTGGACGCCGACAGCGCCGCCTCCACCCTCCCCGGGCTCTTTGCCGCCGGGGAGATCGCCGGCGGCCTGCACGGGGCGAACCGGCTGGGCGGCAACTCGCTCTCCGACCTGCTGGTCTTCGGGCGGCGCGCCGGCCTCTACGCGGCGCAGTACGTGCAGGCGCTGCGCAACCACCCCCAGGTGGCCCTCGACCAGGTAGCCGAGGCGGCGCGCGACCTGCTCCGCCCCTTCGAGGGGCCGGGGGGCGAGAACCCCTACGCCCTGCAGGCCGAGTTGCAGGAGACGATGCAGGAGCTGGTGGGGATCTTCCGCACCGGGGATGAGCTGCGCCAGGCCCTCGACCGCATCGCCGTGCTGGGCGAGCGGCTGCAGCGCGTGCGCGTGGAGGGCGGCCGGGAGTTCAACCCCGCCTGGCACCTGGCCCTCGACCTGCGGGCGATGCTGCGCACGGCGGAGGCGGTCACGCTGGCCGCGCTGGAACGGCGGGAGAGCCGGGGCGGGCACTCCCGCCTGGACTACCCGCAGGCCGACCCGGAGTGGGGCAAGGTGAACGTGGTGGTCCGACTGCGCAACGGCCGGCTCGAGCTGGAGCGGGTGCCGCTGCCGCCGCTGCCGGACGAGCTGCGGGCCATTCTGGAGGAGCGGGGCTGACGGCGCCGGCGAGGACACCGGACGCCGAGGAGCGGAGCCGATGGCGCTGACCGAGGTGAAGACGGACGCAGTCGCTGCTGCGCCGGGGGGACGGACGCGCACGGTGCACCTGCGGGTGTGGCGCGGGACGGCGGCGGGCGGCGAGTTCCGCGACTACACCGTGGAGGTCGACGAGAACGCCGTCGTCCTGGACGCCCTGCACCGGTTGCAGGCCACCCAGGCCCCCGACCTGGCCGTCCGGTGGAACTGCAAGGCCGGCCGGTGCGGCTCCTGCAGCGCCGAGGTGAACGGCCGTCCCCGCCTCACCTGCATGACGCGCCTCAGCAGCCTGCCGCCCGACCGGCCGGTCGTGGTGGCGCCCATGAAGACCTTCCCCGTCATCAAGGACCTGGTGCCCGACGTCTCCTTCAACTACGAGGTGGCGAAGACCATGCCGGTCTTCCGGCCCGGGCCGAAGGGGCCGGACGGGCGCTACCGGATGACGCAGGCGGAAGTCAGCCGCATCCAGGAGTTCCACAAGTGCATCGAGTGCTGGCTGTGCCAGAACGTCTGCCACGTCATCCGCGACCACCAGGAGAACCTGCGCCACTTCGCCGGGCCGCGCTTCTTCGTCCGCCTGGCGGCCCTGGACATGCACCCCCTCGACACCAACCCGCGCGAGGAGCTGGCCCGCTTCGCCCGGGACCGGGCCGGGGTGGGCTTCTGCAACATCACCAAGTGCTGCACGGAGGTCTGCCCCGAGGACATCCACATCACCGACAACGCCATCATCCCGATCAAGGAGCGCGTGGTCGACGAGCGCTACGACCCCCTCCTCTGGCTCTGGCGGAAGGTGACGGGCGCGCGGTAGCCGCGCCGGCCGGAGGCCTGGTAGCCGTGCCAGCCGGAAGCCTGGACCGGCCTGCCCGCTCGCGCGGCATCGAGCCATCGCCGCCCGACGCCCTGCGGCGGTCCCCGCGCCTTACCCTCCCTCCTCGACCAGCAGCTCCGCGTCACCCTCCAGCACGGTCTCGCCGCGCTGGTTCACGCAGCGCGTCCGCAGCGACAGCCGCCGGGAGCGCGCGTCGAAGGCGGCGACCTCCACCTCGGCGGTGACGGTGTCCCCCGGGCGCACGGGCCGCCGGAAGCGCAGGGTCTGTCCCAGGTAGATGCCGCCCGCGCCGGGCAGCTGCGTGCCCAGCACCGCCGAGATCAGGCTGGCCGTGAGCAGGCCGTGGGCGATGCGGCCCTGGAAGCGGGTGCGCCGGGCAAAGGCCTCGTCCAGGTGCAGGGGGTTGCGGTCCCCGGTGAGGGCGGCGAAGGCCTGGATATCCTCCTCGGTGATGGTCCGCGTCAGGGTGGCCCGCTGCCCGGGAGTGAAGCGGTCCGCCGACGGTCCCCCGCCGCTCACGTCCCGGCTACCGGGCCGTCCAGCCCTGGTCGATGGGCAACGCCGCGCCCGTGATGCCGGCCGCGGCGTCCGAGCACAGGTAGAGGACGAGCGCGGCCACCTCCTCGGGCTCCAGCAGCCGCTTGATGGCCGCCGGCTGCAGCATGATCCGCTCGACCACCTCGGCCTCGGGGATGCCGTGCGCGCGGGCCTGATCGGCGATCTGGCGCTCCACCAGGGCCGTGCGCACGTACCCCGGGCAGACGGCGTTCACGGTGATCCCGTGCTCCGCCACCTCCCAGGCCGCCACCTTGGTGAACCCCACGACCCCGTGCTTGGCGGCCACGTACGCGCACTTGAACGGCGAGGCCACCAGCCCGTGCGCCGAGGCGATGTTCACCACGCGCCCCCAGCGCCGGGCGATCATGTGCGGCAGGGCGTACTTCGTGCAGAGGAAGGTGCCGGTGAGGAGGACGCCCACCAGCCGGTCCCAGCGCTCCTCGGGGAAGTCGACGACGGGGGCGACGTGCTGGAGGCCGGCGTTGTTCACCAGGATGTCCACGCCTCCCAGTGCCTCCGCCGCCTTGGCGATCATGGCACGGACGGCGGACGCCTGGGCGACGTCGGCGACCAGGGCCACCGCCGCTCCCCCCTGGTCGCGGATCTCCCGGGCGGCGTCCTCGCCGGTCGACGCCTCCAGGTCCACCACCCCCACGCGCGCTCCCTCGCGGGCCAGCAGGCGGGCGATGGCCCGCCCGATGCCCGCGCCCGCCCCGGTGACTACCGCGCTCCGACCGGCGACCGCTCCCCCCATCTGCACCGTCCCCCCCCTCGCCCGGCCAGGCGCCGGGGCCTGCCCGAGCGCGCCCGCAACCAGGCGGCGATCTTCGGCCACACCTCGCGCCTGGCCTGACGGCCGCTCATCAGCCCGACGTGCCCGCCGGGCATCACCTCCACGCGCCGGTCCCGGCTGCCGAGCCGGTCCACGATGCCGGTAGTCTGGCGCATCGGCACGATGTGGTCCTGCTCGGCCACGACGAGGAGCACCGGCATCCGGATCTGCTCCAATCGGACGGGGCGTCCCCGCAGCGTGCAGGTCCCCTGGACCAGGCGGTTCCCGCGGACGTGGTCGACCACCCACTGGCGGAAGGCCGTCCCGGCGAACGGCACGCCGTCGTGCACCCAACGGTGCATCGCCTGCCAGGATTCCACCGCCGCGGGGTCGTCCAACCGCTCCCACAGGTTCAGGTAGACGCCGATGTAGTTCTCCACCGGGCGCAGCATCTGGGCCCACACCTCGATGAGCTCCGCCGGCACGTTGCCCAGCGTTTCCACGAGCCGGTCCACATCGACGTAGCGCTCGTCGAACCAGCGCGCGAACAGGCTGGCCCTCCGGTCGGTGAAGTCGAGCGGGGCGCTGAGCAGGATCAGGTTGCGGATGGGCGCCGTGGGGACCGCGCCGGCATAGAGCGTCACCAGCGTCCCGCCGATGCAATAGCCCAGCACGCTTACCCGTTCCCCTCCCGCCCGTCGCCGCACCTCCTCGAGCGCGCGCGGGAGGTAGTCGAGGGCGTAGTCGTCGAGGCCCAGGCATCGGTCCTCCAGGCCCGGGCTCCCCCAGTCCAGCAGGTAGACGTCGAACCCTTCCCCGAGCATGAACTCCACGAAGCTGCGCCCCGGCAGCAGGTCGAAGATGTAGGGCTTGTTCACCAGGGCGTAGACGAGGAGGAGCGGCACCGGGTAGGTCGGGGGGGCGGCGCCGTGGTAGCGGTAGAGCCGCACCCGGTCCCGGCTCCAGACGAGCTCGCGCGGCGTCAGGCCGACCGGGACGGTGGCCGCGGCCGCCACGGCTTGCTGCCAACGCAGGTACCGCTCCTGCGGCGCTGCCACGTCCGCCGCGCTCGGCGCGGCACCGGCGGCCCGAGACAGCGGTATGGCCGCGCTGCCCCTTTCCGCCGACCCCGACACCGGCCTCACCGCCTGTCGGCCCTCTGCGTCCGCGCCACGGGTCGCTGCGGCGCGCGCGCGCGGCGGCCCCGCGCGCGGCCGCCCCTCTGGCCGCGTCCAGAGGGCGGCGCTGCCCGCCCGGACCGTCCCCGCAGGGCATCCACCCTGCCGGCCAGCGCCTCCACCTGCCGGGCCAGCCCGTCCAGGCGCTCGGCCAGGGCCAGGACGTCCGCGCGCGTCGGCAACCCTGCGCCTTCAAGCGAACGCTGGAGGACGCGCTCCATCTGCCGCAGCGGCGCCCAGGCCTGCAGGAACACCTCGAGCGACCGCCCCATCACCTGGGCGAACTCCTCGGCGGCCACCGTCTCGTGCATCGCTTTCGCCCAGGCATCGAGCCAGGCCTTTTGCAAGGCCTGCCAGGGTTCCGGCTCACCGGACGGAGCGACACCCCGGGGCTCCGCGCCCGGCTGGCTCCCGCTCACCGCACCCGCCGGGTCCGGGACCCGGAGCGGCGGCGCAGCCAGGCGCGCAGCCGCGGCCAGAAGACCTCGGTGGCCTCGCGGCCGACCACGGCGCCCACGTGCCCGCCGGGCAGGGTGAGCAGGGTCACGTCCCGCGACCCCACCAGGCGGTTGAGCGCCACCGCCGACGGCAGAGGGCAGATGTGATCCTGCGTGGCGACGACGTTCAAGAGCGGACAGCGGATGCGCCGGAGGTCCACCCGCATGCCGTCCACGGTGAGGCGTCCCTCCGCCAGGAGATTGCGCTGGTAGCAGTCGCGCACGAACTGCCGGTAGGTCTCACCCGAGACGGGGACGTTGTCCTCGACCCAGCGGTGGAGGGCCACGAACTCCAGGAGCTGCTCGGGGTCGTCGGCGCGCTCCCAGAGGGCCACCAGGTTGCGCAGCCGGGTCAGCGGGCGGAGGGCGCGGAAGCTGGCCTGGAGGAGCCACCCCGGGAGATTGCCCAGCGTGTCGACGAGCTGGTCGACCGGGAAGTAGGGGGCGGCAGCCCAGGCCCCCAGCAGGCCGGCCTGGCGGAAGTCGATGGGAGCGGCCAGGGTGACGAGGTTGCGCACGCGGCGGGGGTGGCGGGCGGTGAAGATGGCGGTCAGGACCCCGCCGATGCAGTAGCCGAGCAGGGACAGGCCGGCGGCCCCCGTGGCGGCCCGGACTTCGTCCACGCAGCGGCGCAGATACCCGTCGATGTGATCGCCGAGCGTCACGAACCGGTCGACGCAGCCCGGCGTGCCCCAGTCGACGAGCCAGACGTCGAACCCGCTGTCCCGCAGGTAGCGGACCAGGCTGCGTCGCGGGGTGAGGTCGAGCACGTAGTGGCGGTTGATGAGCGACGGCACCAGCAGCAGCGGCACCGCGGAGACCCGCTTCGCCGCCGGGCGGTAGTGGAGCAGCCGCACAGGCCCCTGGGTGAAGGCGACGTCCGCCGGCGTGCTGCCCAGCGGGACCTCCGCTCCGCGCAGCGCGTACCAGGCGCGGGCCCACCGCCAGCCATTGAGCAGCGCGTCGGCGCACCGGACGGCGGCGAGACGGTCCTGGTCCGCCCCGGTCCTCACGGCGCTGTGCCACCCCTTTCCTCCAGCCGTGTCACGCGGCGGTCGAGCCAGGCCACCTCTCCCTCGAGACGGCGCAGCCGGGACCACAGGCGCGCCTCCGCCCCTCCCGCCCCGCCGCCCACGGCCGGCCACGGTGACGCCCACCGGACAGCCAGGAGGGCGCCCCGCAGCCACCCCCCCAGCGCGGCCAGAAAGAGCGGGTGCCGGGCGGCCGCCTCCCACCAGGAGGTCGCGACGGGCTCCAGGGTCTCCAGGACGGTCTTCAGGACGGTGACTGCGGGGTCACGCTCCATACCGGCCGGGCCGCCGGAGGGTGGAAGGCTAACCGACCGACGGGACGCCGAAGACTTTCGCCAGACGGCGCGTGGCGACCTGCGCCTGTGCCTGCCAGGCTTCTAGCACGTCCAGAGCCAGCTCTCCTTCCTTCGCCGCCAGCTCGCGGGTGCGCGTGAGGGCCTGCGCCGCGATCGCGCTCAGCCGCTCCCGCACGGTCAGCGCCTCGTCGACCCACTGCTCCGTTGCCTTCAGCCACAGGTCGGCGTACACCTGGGCGGGCGATCCCCCTGCGGTCGTCTGGGCCTGCTTGCTCATGACCATCCCCCTCCTCCCGGGTGTGGTGTCATGCTCCGTCCGTGCTGCCCGTCGCGGTGCGCCGGAGCCTGGACGGGCTTCCCGAACAGGGCCGCCGGTGCCGCGCCGGGGCCCACCCATCAGCCGCGCTTGCCGCCTTTGCGGCCGGGACGCTTCGCAGACCGCTCCAGCCGATCCACCCGCTCGGCCAGCTGCTCGACCCGGGCGGCCAGGCGGTCCACCGCCCGGGCGAGGTCGGGCGACGTCCCCCCCACACCTTTCCAGGCCTGCAGCGAGCGCTGCACCGCCTCGTTCAGCTGCTGCTTGAGGGCGTCCGACTGCTGGATGACCCGATCCATCGCCTGGAACAGCAGGCTGGAGTAGGTCGTGGCGAACTCCTCCCACAGCTTCAGGCTCTCTTGCAACAGCTTGTCCTGATCCATGGACGTCCCCTCCGCGGTCTCTCGGGTGAGTGCGGCCAGGTGACGCTGCATGAACGCCACCACCTCGGCGAACCCGGTGAACGGGACCTCCTCGCTGGTCTGGACGTGGCGCACGGTGCCCCGCCAGCGCAGCCGCGGCTCGCCCGTCCGGTCGCGCCAGGCTTCCTGGACGAAACGCACCAGGAAGGAGGCGATGCCCTGCCGCGTCGTCCTCACCGCCCCCACCCTGGCGGAGGCGAGTTACGGCGGAGTTACAGGCGGCCACGGGCGACCGCGCAGCGTCCGGGCCAGGGCCTGCGTCTCGGGCAGGGGCTCCAGGCCGAGCTCGCGGAGGGCAGCCACGCACCGCTCGTAGGACCGCAGGGCCTGGACCCGGTTCCCGGTGGCCAGGTGGGCGCGCATCGCGATGCGGTAGGCCTCCTCCCAGGCCGGGTCGATGGCCAGCATCCGCCCGGCCAGCCGCAGGCTCTCCCGCGGCTGCTCGTCCAGGAGGAGGCCGGCCAGGGCGGCCATGGCCCCCAGGGCCAGCGTCTGCAGCCGTTCCCGCTCCGCCGTGGCCCAGTCGTCGTAGCGGCGGTCCGGCAGGTAGTCGCCCCCATAGAGGTCGAGGGCGGCACGATAGGCGGCCCGTGCTGCGGCCGGGTCGCGCGCGGTCTGCTGCGCCGCGGCGGCGACGTACGCCTCCATCGCGTCCGCGTCCACCCACACACCCTCGCGGGTCACCTGGTAGCCCTCTCCCACGCGCCGGACGAACCGGGAGGGCTGCCGGGGTCGGCGACGGGGCTCCAGCGCGTACCACAGCGCGTGCAGCGCCACCTTGAAGTCCCGGTCGGCCACCCGGGGGTCGAGATCCGGCCAGAGGCGGTCGACGATCTCGTCCTTCAGCATCGGACGGTGACGGGCGGTGAGGAGGAACTGGAAGAGGAGGAGGGCCTTCCGGCGCCTCCAGGCCCGGGCCGGGATCTCCTCCCCGTCTCGCAGGACGCGGAACCGCCCCAGGGTGTAGACCACGAGCCCCCTGGCGGGCTCAGAGCCCCAGGTAGGCCTGTTGGACGTGGGGGTTCTCAAGCAGCTCGCGGCCCGTCCCCTCCAGGACGACCCGGCCGTTCTCCAGCACGTAGCCTCGGTGGGCCATCACCAGCGTCTGGCGCACGTTCTGCTCGACCAGCAGGATGGTGACCCCGTGCCGGTTGATCTCCCGCAGCGCCTGGAAGACGGCCTGGACCAGCACCGGCGCCAGCCCCAGCGAGGGTTCGTCGACCAGCAGCAGGCGGGGGCGGGCCATCAGCGCCCGGGCGATCGCCAGCATCTGCTGCTCCCCGCCGCTCATCGTGCCGGCCGGCTGCGCCGCCCGCTCGCGCAGGCGGGGGAAGAGGGCGTGGACCCACGCGAGGGTCTGCTCCCGGGCGTCCCAGGCGCCCGGGACGAACGCCGCCCCCAGCTCCAGGTGGTCCCGGACCGTCATCTGCGGGAAGAGGTGGCGCCCCTCGGGCACGTGGGCCACCCCCAGCCGGGCGATGGCGGCGGGGGAGCGGTGGGTGACCACCGTCCCGCCGACGCGGATCACCCCGCTGGCGCGCACGAGGCCCGTGATGGCCCGCAGCAGCGTCGTCTTGCCCGCTCCGTTGGCCCCCACCAGGGCCACGATCTCTCCGGGAGCGACGCGCAGGGTGACGTCCCACAGGACGCGCACCGGCCCGTACCCCGCGCTCATCCCCTCCACCTGCAGCAGCGCGTCGCCGTCCGACGGCCCGTCCAGAGGCCCTCACCCCCCTCCCTCGCCGGCCTCGCCGAGGTAGGCCTGGATGACGGGGGGGTCCCGCGCCACCGCGGCGAACGTGCCCTCGGCGATCTTCCGGCCGAAGTTCAGGACCACCACCCGGTCGGCCAGGTCCCGGACGCTGCGGATCACGTGGTCGATCACCAGCAGGGTGATCCCTGCGCTGCGCAGGCCCCGCAGCATCTGCACGGCCTGGTCGACCTCCGGCGGGCGCAAGCCGGCCATCACCTCGTCGAGCAGCAGCAGGCGCGGGTGCGTGGCCAGCGCCCGGGCGACCTCCAGCCGCTTGAGGTCCGCCACCCCCAGCCCCGTGGCCTCCCGGTGCATCAGGTGCTCGATGCCGACGAGGCGACAGATGCCTTCGGCATCGCGCCGCGCCTCGGCCAGGGACTTGGGGACGGCGTGACCGAACAGCTCCCCCACCATGACGTTCTCCAGGACGGTCATGTCATGGAAGGGCTGCATGACCTGAAACGTGCGGCCGATCCCCAGGTGGGCACGCGCCGACGGCGGCAGACGGGTGATCTCCCGCCCGTCGAAGGCGATGCGGCCCCGGTCAGGGGCCAGCAGCCCCGAGATCAGGTTGAACGCCGTCGACTTCCCCGCCCCGTTCGGCCCGATGAGCGCGAGGACCTCGCCTTCCCGCACCTCGAAGGAGAGGTCGCTCACCGCGACGAGCCCGCCGAACGCCTTCGTGACCTCGTCCAGCGCAAGCAGGCTCACCGCCCCGCCCCTCCCGCCGGCGGCGCCGGGCCGACGGCGACCGCCGGGGGCCGGCGCAGGCGCAGGGCGACCAGCACCCCGAGCAGCCCGCGCGGCATGTAGAGGACGACCACCGCCAGGATCCCTCCGTAGAGGATCAGGTGGCCGCTGCGGATGGTCGCCCGCAGGGCTTCCTCGCCTGCCCGCAGGACCACCGCCCCGAGCAGCGGCCCCGCAGTGGTGTACAGGCCGCCGAAGATGGGCGCCACCAGTGCACCGACGGAGATGGCCAGGCTGAAGACCTCGAAGGGGTTGATGAAGAGGAAGACGTGGGCGTAGTACGCCCCCGTCAGGCCGGCAAAGAAGGCGCTCAGGGCGAAGGCCGCCACCTTGAAGCGGACCACGTCCACGCCCATGACCGCAGCCACCGCCTCGTTGGTGCGGATGGCCGTGAAGGCGAAGTACCAGCGCGACCGGTTCACGCGCCACGAGACCAGGAGCGTGGCCAGCAGCACGGCCAGGATGACCAGGTACTGGCCCACCAGGCTGGCCGGGAAGAGCGGCGGGACGACGAGCCCGGTGGCGGCGCCGAAGAAGCGCACCTGCTTGGCCACGACCCGCAGCGTCTCGGTGAAAGCCAGGGTGGCGATGGCGAAGTAGATGCCGCGCAGGCGCAGGGTGAGCAGCCCCAGCCCCACGGCGCACACCACGGCGAGGCCGCCCCCGGCCAGCATGGCCAGCGGGATGGGCACGTGCAGCCGCGTGGCCAGCAGCGCCGAGGTGTACGCCCCCAGCCCGTAGAAGGCGGCGTGCGCCAGCGAGAGCTGCCCCGTCCGCGCCAGCAGGTCCCACGACACGGCCAGGACGGCGAAGATCAGGATGTTCAGGGAGAGCTGCAGCAGGTAGGGCTGTGTGCGGACGGTGAGGAACGGCCAGGCCAGGGCCGCGCCCAGGAGGAGCGGGACGCCCAACCGGCCGGCCAGGCGGTCCGGCCGCGACAGCGGCAGCGCGCGGGAGACAGTCACTGGAAGAGCCCCCGCGGTCGGACGAGCAGCACGAGCAGGATGAGGAGGAAGAAGACCCCCTCCGACCACCCGCCGCCGTTGGGCACGTAGAACTCCACAAACGCCTCGGCGAGGCCCAGGACCAGGCTGGCGTAGACGACCGCGCCGATGTTGCCCAGCCCGGCGATGACGATGATGGCGAACGCCTTCAGCGTGTAGAGCAACCCCATGTAGGGCGAGGCGGAGAGCTGCAGGGTGATCATCAGGCCCGCCGTGCCGGCCAGGGCCACCGAGAGGCCGAAGGCCAGCAGGTAGATGCGATCGACCTCGACGCCGATGATGGCGGAACCGACGCGGTCCTGCGCCACCGCGCGCATGGCCTTGCCCACCCGCGTGCGCCCCAGGAGGGCGTAGAGCGCCGCCGTCAGCCCCGTGGCCAGGACGAAGACCACCACCTGGGGCAGGCCGATGGTGAAGGGCCCCAGGGCGAGCGCGCTGGCCTTGTAGGGGATGGCGGCGGTGCGCGGGTCGCCGCTCCAGAGGATGACGGCCAGGTTCTGGAGGAAGATGGCGATGCCGAAGGTGAGCAGCATCTGGTTCAGCTCGGGGGCGCGCAGGACGCGCCGGATCGCCGTCCGGTAGAGCGCGCCCCCGAGCACGAAGAGCCCCGCCGCGCCCAGCGGGATCGCCGCCAGCGGGTCGACGCCGTACGAGGCGAAGAGCCAGTACCCCAGGTAGGCCCCCAGCATGAGGAACTCCCCGTGGGCGAAGTTCACGATCCCGATCACCCCCACGGAGAGGGCCAGCCCGACCGCGGCCAGCGCATACAGCCCCGAGCGCAGCGTCCCGAAGATCAGCACCTGGAGCAGGGTCTCGATGCCTCAACCCTCCCCCGGCCCGGGGCCCCCGTCGTGGCGCCGGGTGCCCCCGACGTCGTGTGGACCGCGGGGCGGGGCCCCGCGGCCGTGGGTCAGCGGCCGTACCCCACCGGGTACTGCAGCCGCCCGCCGGCGATCTCCTCGGGCCACACGGTGACCTGCTTGCCGTCCCGCCACTGGAAGGCGATCAGGCTGGTGAACCCCTGGTAGCGGCCCACCAGCGACCGCTTGAAGGTCAGCCGCCGGCCGATCGGCCCCTCGTAGTCCGTCGCCGCCAGCGCCCGCGTCACCGCCGCCCGGTCGGCGGTGCCGGCACGGTTGACCGCGTCGGCCACCGTCACCACGTTGGTGTAGGCCAGCGGGCCCCAGTAGGAAGTCGGTTCTTCGCGGAACTTCTCGCGCCAGCGGCTGACGAAGCGCTGCGAGGCCGGGTGGCGGTTCTCGGGGGTCCACAGCGCCAGCCCGGCCACGTTGTTGCCGGCCGCCAGGCGCTCGTAGCCGATCGGCCAGGAGGGGGGTGTGCCGATCATCAGCTTGGGCGCGAACCCGACCTGGCGGGCCTGCGTCACGATGGGGACCACGTCCTGGGCGAAGCTGATGAAGACGAAGACATCGGCATTGGCGCCCTTGGCCTTGGTGAGCAGCGGGGTCAGGTCCGGCGTGCCGCTCTTGAAGGCGTCGATGAAGGTCACCTCCACTCCGTAGTTGCGGGCGAAGGCCCGGATCGCGTCGATGGACCCCGCGCCGAAGGGCCCGTCCTCGTGGGCCACCGCCACCGTCTTCGCCCCGGTGGACTTGATGAACCGGAAGAGCGAGTCGGTGTTGTGGTAGTCCCACGGGTGGTAGTGGAAGAACCAGTCGGCGTCCTTGACCAGGTCCCGCTCGATACCTGAGAAGGCCGCGCCCGTCCAGGCCATGAGGATCGGCTGGCGGAGGACTTGGCTGACGACCGCGATGGTCACCGCGGACTGCAGGCCGCCGATGAGGATGTCGATGCGGTCGCGCGTGACGAGCTTCTGGAAGACGGCCGCGCCGGTGGGCGGGTCGCCTTTGTCGTCCTCCACGATGAGCTCGAGGGGACGGCCCAGCACTCCCCCGCGGCCGTTGACCTCCTCCAGGGCGAGCTGGTAGCCCTTCTGCATCGCCTGCCCGCTCACGCCCTCGGGACCGCTCAGCGGGATGATGGCCCCCAGCCGGACCGGCCCCGCCCGCTGCGCTGCTGCCGGTGCCAGCACCGCCAGCAGTGCCACCAGCGCCACTCCCGGAACCCACCATCGCCCTCCACGTCTCATGGCTCTCCCCCTTTCGCTCCTTCCCGTGTGTGCCGGCTCCACGGCCGTCAGGTGGTGGCCGCCGACACGAAGGCCACCAGCAGGGACCGAAACCGCTCGGGGTCCTCGAGGTGCGGAGAGTGCCCGCAGTCGGGGAAGACCTCCTCCGCAACCGAGCCGCCGTCGCGCCGGTAGGCGTCCAGGACCGCCCGAGTCTGGCTGACCATCGGTTGCGGCGGGAAGACCTCCTCGCCCGGCCACCCCGGTACGGCCCCGATCCGGCCCAGGTACCCGAAGTCGAACAAGGACGTATCGGAGACGATCTGGTCGTCGGCTCCCCGGATCCAGAGGACGGGCGGCTTGGGCGTGAGGCGGGCGAACCCGCTCAGGTTGCAGTAAGCGGGCGACATCGCGTTGTTCACGCCCCGTCGGCCGGGGGCCACGTGTGGCCAGTGGGGGGAAGGCGTCACGTCCCCCGGGTAGTTGTCATCGCCCACGGCGGTGGTGAGGACCTCCGCGACGAGGATCTCCTCCCGCTCGGGCGCGGGCCGAAACGGCGGCTTGACGTAGAAGGCGCGCATGACGTTGCGGGGGGAGAAGGGGCTCTCGTCAGTCCGGTCACCTTCGCGCAGGCGCCGGACGAACTCCGGGTTCGCCGTCCCCCCGCCCGAGCCGGCGTAGTCGGGCCAGCAGGGCGTTCCGGCCTCGTCTCTGGTGCCGCCGAAGCCATAGGGCGACAGCGGCGCCTCCAGGGTCAGGGAGGCGACACCACCGGGGTGGTCCAGCGCGTATTGCATCACCACTCCCGCCCCCAGCGACCACCCGACCAGGTGTGGCCGCTCGACGGCAAGCGCTTCCAGGAGCGCTGCCAGGTCGTCGGCGAAATCGCGCAGCCCGCGAGTCGCGTCCACCGGTCGGAGTTCCGATCCGCCGTACCCGCGCAGATCCATGGCGATGCCCGACCAGGGCGCGGGCAGCGTCGCCAGGATCTCCTCCCAGAAGCGCGCCGTGGAGATGTTCCCGTCGACAAATACCACCGGCGCGCCGCCCATCCGGGCCGTGCGCAGGACGTGGGTACGGAGTCGGCGCGTCTGGATGACCTCGGAGACCACCCCCGGCAAGAGCGCCATGTCAGCCCTCCTCCCCGGCCGGCGACGCCTCCACCGGCGCCCCCCGGAGGAAGTCCACGACCAGCCGGTTGAAGGCCTCGGCCTGCTCGATGAAGACGAGATGCCCGCCGCCCTCGAAGACCCGGAGCCGCGCGTGCGGCAGCCGGTCAGCCAGCAGGGCGGCGTTGGCCACCGGCAGGACCCGGTCCGCCGAGCCCGCCACCACCAGGGTGGGGTGGCGGATCTCGCGGAGGTGCGCGGAGAGGTCGAAGGCCTGGCCGGCCTGAAACTGCCACGCCCACGCCTCGGGGGACTGGGGACGGGCGAGGCGCCAGTCCAGGATCTGCTCGACCTCCTCCGGGTGCGCTGCCATGTACCCGGTGGCGAAGGCGAGCGCCATGGCCGCGCGCAACCCGTCCCGCGGCGGCAGGGCGCGCGCCGCCAGGAGCGCCTGCAGCGTCTCCGGCGGCATCGGCACCGCCTCCGGGCCGCCGGCGGTGGTGTTCACCAGGACGAGACGCTCCACGCGTTCGGGGTAGTGCAGCGCCAGTGCCATCGCGACCATCCCTCCCATGGAGACCCCCAGGACGTGCGCCCGGGGAATCTCCAGGTGGTCCAGCAGGGCGACCGCGTCGGAGGCGAAGAGGTCGATGGTGTAGGGGCCCGGGGGCGCCTCCGAGAGACCGACGCCACGGGTGTCGGGCAGGACGAGGCGGAAGTGCTGGCGCAGGGCCGGCCGCTGGCGGAACCACATCCACAGCGCATAGCCCAGGCCCTCCAGCAGGAGCAGCGGGGGGCCGCTCCCCTCCTCCTCGTAGTAGAGCCGGATGCCGTTCAGGTGGGCGTACGGCACGGTCAGCCCGCCGCGAACCGTTCGCGCAGCACGCGCTTGAGCACCTTGCCGGCGGCGTTGCGCGGCAGCTCGTCCACCACCACGAGCGACCGCGGGATCTTGTACCGGGCCAGGTGCGGGGTACAGAAAGTGAACAGCTCCTCGGCGGTAAGGGTCTGCCCGGGCCGCAGCACCACCACCGCCAGCGGCACCTCGCCCCAGCGGGGGTGGGGCGAGGGGATGACCGCGGCGTCGAGGACCGCCGGGTGTTGGTAGAGGACCGCCTCCACCTCGGCGGGGTAGATGTTCTCGCCACCGGAGATGATCATGTCCTTGCGCCGGTCCACGATGTAGAGGAACCCTTCCTCGTCCAGCCGGCCCAGGTCGCCCGTCCGGAACCAGCCGTCGACGAAGACCTCCCGGGTCGCCTCCGGGCAGTCCCAGTACCCGGCGAAGAGGTTGGGCCCGCGGGCCCAGACTTCCCCGACCACGCCCGGCGGGACATCGCGGCCCTCCTCGTCCACGACGCGCAGCTCGGCGTGCAGCGCCGCCTTGCCCACCGACCCCGCCTTGCGGAAGGCGTCGGCGGCCGGGACGAGGGTCAGCGTGGGCGCGGTCTCCGTGAGCCCGTACCCCTGCTGGAAGAGCACGCCGCGCTCGCGGAAGGCCTCGATCACCCGCAGGGGACAGGGCGCGCCGCCGCAGGAGAACCGCACCCGGCGGAGGTCCAGCCGGCGGAACCCTTCGTCCTCCAGCAGGGCCTGGTAGATCGCCGGGACGGCAAACATCGCCGTGACCTGCTCTTCGGCCAGCGCCCGGACGACGGCCGCGGGCTCGAACCGCGGCAGCAGCACGGCGGTCGCCCCCAGGTGCAGCGAGGGGAGGGTGAGCAGCCCCAGGCCGCCGCTGTGGAACATGGGCAGGACGTTCAGGGTGACGTCACCGGCGACCAGGCTGAGCGCCGTGCCGATGTTCACGCTGTTCCAGAACTGGGTGGCCTGGACCAGGACCGCCCCCTTGGGCCGGCCGGTGGTGCCGGAGGTGTAGAGGATGAGCAGGGGGTCGCCGCTCGCGCCTTCGGGCGCGGCAGGGCCGGCGGAGAGCAGCGTCTCGTAGGGCACAGCCGCCGGCAAGCCCGCCTGGCCGGTGCCGGAGACGTCGGGGAGGCACACCACCTGCTCCACCGCCGCGGCCTCCGGCCTGCGGCGCAGCGCCTCCGCCAGGTCGGCGAGCGCCGGGTCCACGACCAGCACCCGGGGGCGGCTGTCGCTCACCTGGAAGGCCAGCTCAGGGGAGGTGAGCCGCCAGTTCAGTGGCACCAGCATGGCGCCTAGGCGGGCGGCGGCGAAGAGGAGCTCCACGTACTCCAGTCGGTTCAGGGAGAGGATGGCCACGCGGTCGCCCCGTCGAATGCCGAGCCCGCGCAGCCCTCCGGCGACGGCGGCGACTCGGGCCTGCAGCTCGGCATAGGCAACCCGCCGGTCGCGGTCCACCATCGCCGTCTTGTGCGGACAGAGGTCCCGCCGCCGCTCCAGCCAGTGCCAGATCCCCCAGTCGGGCCACCCCTGGGGGGCCTGGAGCCCGCCGCTGTGCTCGTGTGTCTCCTGCATCGGCCTCACCACCGGATGGCCGTCGCGGCCCACGTGTACCCCGTCCCGGCACTGAGCGCCACCGCCAGGTGGCCCGGCCGGAGCCGGCCCAGCCGCTCCCCTTCGGCCAGCGCCACCAGGGGGTCGATGGCGGACATGTGCCCGAAGCGCTCCAGGTAGACGGACTGATGCGGCTCCAACCCCAGCGCCTGGAGGAGCGCCCGGTGCATGGAGCGCTTGAGATGGAGCACGGCCAGGAAGTCGAGGTCGGCCAGCGCCGCCCCGCTCCCTTCCAGGGCCCGGCGGACCACCTCGACGAAGCGGCCCAGGGAGACCGGGTCGAGGCGGGCCTTCATCCCCTGCGGGTCCGGGACGTCGAGGTGGTGCAGGCCCCGCTCCACCGTCTCGTGGGAGGGCGGCAACACCGACCCGCCGGCCGGGACCATCACGTCGTCGGCGAACGCCCCGTCGGTCAGGATGGCCGAGGCCAGCACGCGGTGCCCCGCCCCCGGACCGCGCCGGAGGAGGGCCGCCGCTGCCCCGTCGGCGAAGGTGAAGGCGAACCGCGAGCGGCCATTGCGGTAGTCGATGATGGAGGACTCCCGCGAAGCGCCCACCAGGAGGATCCCCCGCAGGCGCCGGTCGGCCAGCAGCATGTCCCGTGCCACCTTCAGGGCGATCGGACCGCACGCGCTGGTCGCCATCAGCTCCAGGGCGAAGGCGCGGTGGAGGCCCAGGGCGTGCTGGATCTTCGGGGCCACGGCCCACAGGTAGTAGTCCTTGTGGGCGCTGCCGAAGTAGATGACCGCGTCCACCTCGCCCCGGCCGTCCACCAGGGGCCGAGCGGCCCGGATGGCCAGGTCGGAGACGTGCTCGTCGGTCCCGGCCACGTGCTTGCCGGTCAGGCCGAACTTAGCCGTGATCACCGCTTCGGGAATGCCGCTGGCGGCGGCAATGGCGGCGGCAGGCTGGTATCCCGCCGGGAAGTACGTGTTGATCGCCGTCAGTCGGACCTCGCTCATCGCGCGCGCGCGGCGGCGCGCCCGGGCACCCCGCCGGCGGCGGATCGCCCGGGCGCAGATGCGTCCATTCCCCTCAGCACGAACGCCATCATCGCCTCCACGACCCGGGGGGGCGGCGCCCGCCGCTCCCAGAGGACCCATCGCATCCCCAGGAAATCCCCGATGCCCATCAGGCAGTAGGCCAGGACCTCGGGGTCGAGCGGCCGGATCTGCCCCTGCGCCATGGCGGTGCGCAGGCCCCGGGCGTACCCCTCGGCGATCCTCCGGTAGTACCAGCGGTAGATGGCCGGGTGGACCAGTTCGGCCTGGCGGATGATGCGGTACATGGCCCGGTGTCGCCGGATGAAGTGGAAGAACGCCAGGAAGCCCTCCCGCTCGACCTGGCGCCGATCAGTCAGCCCCGCCACCCGCTGCTGGATGGTGCGGCGCAGGTCGTGGCTGAGCTGGCGCACGAGCTCTTCGAAGATGGCCCGCTTGCTGGGGAAGTACAGGTAGAAGGTGCCCTGGGCTACCCGGGCGCGTCGCGTGATGTCGGCCACCGACGCGGCGAAGTACCCCCGGCTACCGAAGGCCGCCTCGGCGGCCGCCAGCAGGCGCTGGCGCGTCCGCCGACCCCGCGCCTGCGGCGGCGGCGCCCCGGGACCTCGACGGAAAGGTCGGAGAGAATGTGACAAGTGATTCACCTGTCAGATTTTTCGCCGGGCACGGAGGCTTTCGGCGGGAGGCGGCGGAACTCCTCCTGCCCCGACCGGTGGGGTCAGGGAGGCTCCCCGGGACCCGGGGGTCAGGCGGCGGGGTGGGAGGGGGCCCGGTCTCGCGGGTCCGGCCGGGCGGAGGTCGGTGCGGGCGTAGCGGCCATGCCGCCCGGGGCCTGCACCAGCAGCGCCACGGCCACCACGATGACGAGCCCGGTGAGGGCGATCGCCCGGGGCGCGCCCAGCAGGTCGCCCAGCGCGCCCGAGAGCAGGCTGTTGAGGGGACCGCTGCCGATGAGGGCCAACGAGTAGACGCTCATCACCCGCCCGCGGAGCGCATCCGGGGCGGTGAGCTGCACCGTGGCGTTGGCGGAGGAGAGGAAGGCGATGATCCCTGCCCCGGTGGCCAGGGCGCACAGCGCGGAGAGGGCGAAGAGCCGCGAGAAGGCGAAGCCCACCAGGGCGGCACCGGCCACCGTGCCCGTGGCCAGCAGGCGGCGCCCCGGCTGGGCCGGCCGCCCCAGGTGGGCCACGGTGAGGGCGCCGAGGGTGGCGCCCACGCCCACCATCCCCAGCAGGACGCCGTTCTCGGCCGGCCCGCCGCCCAGCACGCGGGAGGCCATCACCGGCATGAGCACCAGGTAGCTGAAGCCGAAGGTGCCCATCACCGCCACGGCCAGTATGACCGTGCGCACCAGGCGCGTCTCCCAGACGTAGGTCAGCCCCGCGCGCAGGTCCGACCAGACGGTGGCGCGCACCGCACCGTTGGATTCACCGGGGACGTCCATGATGGCCAGCGCGTAGAGGATGGCCCCGTAGCTCACGGTGTTGAGGAGGAAGGCGGCCTCGGGCCCGGCGGCGGCGTACAGGAGCCCGCCGACGGGCGGCCCGACGATGCGCGAGGCGTTCCACACGAGCGAGTTCAGGCCGACGGCGTTGGGCACGTCCTCGGGGGCGACCAGCCGGGGGATGAGGGAGTGGCGGGTGGGCGCGTCCACCGCCATGAGCACGCCGTTCGCGAACGCCAGCAGGTAGACGTGCTCCACCCGCAGCGCCCCGAGCCAGGTCAGCGCCGTGAGCACGCCGGCGGAGACCATGAAGAGCCCCTGCGTGACCAGCAGCAGGCGCCGGCGGTCCAGCCGGTCCGCCACCACCCCGCCCAGGAGGGCCAGGAACGTGCTCGGCAGCGTGAAGAAGAACATCGGCAGGCTCGTGGCCAACGGAGAGCGCGTCAGCTCCCACACCAGGTAGGCCTGCGCCGTGCTCTGGGCCCACGTCCCCACCAGGGAGACGATCGCCCCCGTCCAGTAGAGGCGGAAGTTGCGCCAGCGGAAGGCGCTGAAGGTGCGCGTGCGGGCCAGCGCGATCATCGGGGCGCCTCCGCTCCCGGCCCGCCCACCCGGCGCGCCTGGAGGAACGCCTCTACGTCCGACCGCAGCAGGCGGTACACCTTGCCCAGCCGCACGGCGGGGAGCAGTCCCTCGCGGATGTACCGGTAGAGGGTGGCCCGGTGGATCTGCAGGTACTCGGCAGCCTGCTCGACGGTGAGCACCTCCAGCTCCAGCGAAGGCCCCGGGGGCACGGTCATTGCACCGCCTCCGCGTGCAGGAAGTCCCACCAGCGCCGCTCTGCCTCCCGCACCGCCTCCGGCCGCAGGCGGTAGTAGCGGAGGTTGTCCCGCTCCACCGCCTGCACCAGGTGGGCGGCCCGCAGCTGGGCCAGGTGGTGCAGGGCGGTGACGTGGGAGACGCCGAGGGCGTTGGCGATCTCCTGCACGTACATCTCGCGCTCGCTGAGCAGGCGGAGGATGCGCAGGCGGGTCTCGTCGGCCAGCGCCTTGTACAGCCGCACCAGCTCCTGCGGCGGGCGGGCCTCCCGCTCGCGGCCGTCGGGGAGCTCGATGGGGTAGATGAAGACGCGCACCCCGTGGTACTCGGTGAGGAGGTTGTACGGGCGGAAAAAGTAGGTGGGCGCCAGCAGCACCTGGGCGATCCCCGTCCCCGGCGCGATGACGAAACCGCCCGTCACCCGCTCCACCAGGTCGGCCGGGGCCAGCACGCCGGCGAGGGCCTGCCGCGCCGCCACGTCCGCGGCCAGCAGCGGCGCCACGCGCGCCTCCTCCCGGGCGTAGACCCGCGTGTAGAAGGCGCGCAGGAGGCGCAGCAGCCGCGCGTGCACCGCCGCCGGGCCGGCGGCGAGCAGCCGGCGCACCGCGTCCGGGTCGTACTCCCGGGGGAAGGCGGCCACCACCGCCTCCAGCGCGGCGCGGTCGCCCTGGATGGCCTGGCGCAACGGCGGCAGCAGCGGGCGCACGGCGGTAGGCCCGCCCAGCATCCGCTCCACCAGGGACGGCGGGGAGAGCTGCCGCAGGCGCCGCAGGGCCGCGCGCACCGACAGCCCCGGCGTCTCCTCGAGGACGGCCAGCACCCCCAGCACGGGGCTGCGCGGCGGCAGGAGGAGTCCCGCGTCCGCCATCAGCCGTGGCCCCAGGGCGCGGCGGGCCGCGCGCACCCACGCCGGGTCGACGTCGAAGCCGCGCTCCGGCGTCCAGTGGCGCACCAGGTACAGCGCCGCCAGGAAGTCGTAGACGGGGCTGGGGTCGAAGCGGACGTGCAGGGCGCTCTGGGCGGTGAGGTCGATGACGCGCAATGTAAGCTCCAGGCTACGGACTATGTTTAGGATAGGCTACATCACGTGTTCGGTCAACCGGTGCGCGTCACGGAAGAGATCCCCAGATCCCACAAGCGCGGCCGATGTGGAGAGCCCCGGTCGATGCCGCGCTGGCGGCCTGCGCATACTAGCCCGCGTCCTTGTCCCAGGGCGTCTCCGGCCGTCCCGCCGCCTGGTTGACGGCGCGGGCCAGCACGAAGAGCAGGTCGGAGAGGCGGTTCAGGTAGCGGAGGACCTCCGGGTTCAGGGGCTCCGCGCGCGCCAGGGCCACGACGCGCCGTTCGGCCCGCCGGGCCACGGTGCGGGCCACGTGGAGCAGGCTGCCAGCCGGGCTCCCGCCGGGCAGGATGAAGACCCGCAGCGCGGGCAGCTCCGCCTGCACCGCGTCGATCAGGTGCTCCAGCGCGCCGACGTCGTCCGCCGTGCAGGGGCGCACGCCTGCGGCGGCCGGATCCGGTGCGGCGATCTCCGCCCCCAGGGCGAAGAGGCGGTGCTGCACCTGCTCCAGCGCGCGCGTCACCGCGGGCGGGGCATCTCCGAGAAAGGCCCGCGCCGCGCCGATGGCGGAGTTCAACTCGTCGAGCGTACCGTAGGCCTCCACCCGCGGGTCGTCCTTGGGGACGCGGCGCCCGCCGATGAGGCCGGTCTCGCCGGCGTCCCCGGTCCGGGTGTAGAGGCGGGTCATCCCTGTACCGATCCCGCCTCCATCCCCGGCGTCCCGGCCAGCTCGCGCACCGGGGCGGGCACCGGCTCGCGGCCCAGGTGGTCGGCGAACCAGCGCACGACCCACCGGAGGTGCTCCAGGCGGTGGTGGGGCTTGCCCTTGCGCGTGAGGTCGTGGCTCTCCTCGGGGAAGCGGACGAAGACGACCGCCTTCCCCTGCTTCTTCAGGGCGGCGAAGAGCTGCTCCGCCTCGCCGATGGGGCAGCGGTAGTCCTCCTCGGCGTGGAGGATGAGCAGCGGCGTGGTGATGCGGTCGACGTAGGCCAGCGGCGAGCGCTCCCAGTAGAAGGTCGGCGCCTCCCACAGGTCGCCGGGGAACTCCCACATCCCCTTCATGTAGGCCAGGTCGCTCGTCCCCCACTGGCTGGTGTGGTTGGCGATGGAGCGCATCGTCACCGCGGCCTTGAAGCGGTCGGTGTGGCCGATGATCCAGTTCGTCATGAAGCCACCGTAGGAGCCCCCCGCCACGCCCAGGCGCTCCGGGTCGAGGTAGGGGAAGCGGGCCAGGGCGGCGTCCACGCCCCGCATGATGTCCTCGTAGTCCTTGCCGCCCCAGTCGTGCCGGGTGGCCGCGGCGAAGGTCTGGCCGTAGCCCTGGCTGCCGCGCGGGTTGGTGTAGACCACCGCGAACCCTTCGGCGGCCAGCACCTGGAACTCGTGGAAGAACCCGTACCCGTAGGCGGCGTGCGGGCCGCCGTGGATCTGCAGGATGGTGGGGTAGCGGCGGCCGGGCTGGCGCTCCACGGGCGGCAACACCCACCCCTCCACACGCCAGCCGTCGGCGCCCTCGTACTCGAACCGCTCCGGACGGCTCAGCGCCACGTCCGCCAGCACCTGGCGGTTGACGTCGGTGAGGCGCCGCCAGGAGGCGCGGGCCGGCCGCGCCGCCCCGTCCACCGTACCCAGGTCGGCCAGCCAGAGGTCGCCGGGCGTCACGACGTCGGAGAGCGCCACGACGAGCTGTCGGCACGCCGGGTCGAGGGCGTACTGGAAGATCTCGTGGTCGCCCTCGGTGAGGAAGTGCACGACGCCGTCCTCCAGGGAGACGGCGGCCACCTGGCAGGTGGGGCCGAGCCCGATCAGGCAGAAAAGGAAGCGGCCGTCGGGGGACCATACCGGGCGGCCGGGGACGGGGTGGGCCCGCATGTCGGTGAGGATGTGGTGGCCGACGTAGCGGTCCAGCGGGCCGGTGAGGTTGCGGGGCGGGCCGCCCGCCACCTCCACCACCCACAGCTGCGGGCTCGTCGCCGTCATGTGGCTGTTGTCGTGGCCGATGTAGGCGATGCGGCGGCCGTCGGGCGACCAGGCGGGCAGCGCGCACGGCCCCAGCGACGGGGTGAGGCGCCGCGGCTCCCCACCCGCGGCCGGCACCACCCACACGTCGGTGACGTTGGTGAGGTCGACGTCTGGCGAGCGGTTGGCCACGAAGGCCAGCCACCGCCCGTCGGGCGACCACGCCGGGTCGCGGTGGTCGTAGTCGCCGCCGGTGACGGCACGCGCCTCCCCGCCGTCCGCCGGCACCACAAAGATCTGGCGGTAGCGTCCGTCCCAGAACCCCTCGCCGTCCATCTTGTAGCGCAGGCGGGTGATGACCCGCACGGCGCTGCGCGGCTCTTCAGCGCAGGGGACCTTGCCGACGAAGGCCAGCGCCTGCCCGTCCGGCGCCCACACCGGATCCTGGGGATCGTAGTCGGCCGCGGTGACGCGGCGCGCCTCGCCGCCCGTCGCGGGGATCACCCAGAGGTGGCGCGGCCGCCGGCTGCCGGGCGGCGGAGTGCCCGTGGGACGGTCCGACAGGAAGGCGATGCGGCTGCCGTCCGGCGACCAGCGCGGCGTGTGGTCGCGCTGCCGCCCCTGGGTGAAGGGCACCGCCTCGCACCCGCCGGGGTGGACCAGGTAGAGGTGCGAGACGTAGTCGGGGGGCTCGGGCCTGCCGCCGTCCGCGGGCGGCGACGGGGTCTCGATGCGGGTCAGCGTGAAGGCCACCGCCGTCCCGTCGGGCGCCACCGCCGGGTCGCTCACCCAGCGCAGCCGCAGCAGGTCGTCGATGGTGATCCGCCGCGTCGCCGCGGCCCCGTCGGTCGTGGGCATCCCGGTCCTCCTTCCTGCGCTCACCGACCGTAGCGCAGCCGCTCGGCCAGCACCTCCGGCAGGCCCACGGCGCGCATCCGCTCCTGTGTGACCTCGATCGGGTACTCTACCCGGATGAGGATGACCGCAGGCCCCTCGCTGTCCAGCAGGACGTACGCCGCCCGCGGGTCGCCGTCGCGCGGCTGCCCCACGCTCCCCACGTTGATCAGGTAGCGCACCCCCGGCTGCAGGACGACGGGGGTGTCGACCGGGAAGGGCGCCGCCCCCACCGTCTCGCCCCGGGCCAGGAAGAGCGCCGGCACGTGCGTGTGGCCCACGAAGGCCACGGCGAAGGAGCGCTCGCGGAAGTTCTCCTCGGCCGTGGCCTGGTCCAGCACGTACTCCTGGATGGGATCCCGGGGACTGCCGTGCACCGCCAGGAAGGGCACAGTGCCGTCCGCCACCCACTCGTGGGGCAGCGCCGTCAGGTAGTCCCGCACGCCGGGGCGCAGGGCCTGCTGGGTCCAGCGAATGGCCTCCTGGGCGTAGGGGTTGAAGTAGGTGATGTCCACCTTGCCCACCGCGGCCCAGTCGTGGTTCCCTGCCACCGCGCGTCCGTCGACGAGCGGCCGCAGGCGGTCGACGCACTCGTTGGGGCTGGGCCCGTACCCGACGAAGTCCCCCAGGCAGACGATGCGCTCGCACCCGCGCCGGCGGGCATCCCCCAGCGTCGCCTCCAGCGCCTCCAGGTTGGCATGGACGTCGGAGAGGATGGCGATGCGCACGACCGCAGGCTCAGTCGGGCAGGAGCCGCACGCCGCGGTTCCCCGTCGGGACAGGCAGGAGACAGACGTAGGCGTAGAGGGCCGCGGCCAGCGCTGCCAGGAGGAGCCCGCCCACCGGCAGGCCCAGCGCCCCCGCCCCGCGCTCGACCAGGCCGAGCGCCGTCTGGGCCAGGACGACGACGAGGAAGGTGGCGCCGAAGCGGCCGCGCGCGGTGGCCCAGGCGAGCCAGGCCGTGGTGGCGGTGTGGGCCAGGACTGGGAAGAGGCGCAGCGCCACCGCCAGGACCGCCGAGCCGACCGAGCTGACCGGCAGCGTGCTGGCGGCCAGGGTGAGCGCGATGATGAGCTGCGCACCGACGAGCCCGAACCCCGCGCCCACGGACGCACCGTAGACGAACCACTCGTCCGCCGGAGTAGGCTGGGCATGGCCGAGGACCAGCACGGGAGCGATCTTGAGCGCCTCACCGAGCGCGGCCAGGACGAAGAGGTGGATGACCAGCCCGGTGCCGACGTCGGGGATGCCGAAGGTGACAGCGACGGGCGCCCAGAGGGCACGGCCGGCCCATTGGGTGATGAAGGAGGTCAGCCCTCCGACCGCCACGAGGACCCAGACAGTGGGCTGTCGCAGGGCGCTGCGCAGGATGGGGAGGAGACCGGCTACCGCGAAGGCCGCCGCGATCAGCCAGGCGAGGACCGGCATGTGGACCTCCGACGGTCGCTAGGGCTCGGTCCATTCTACCGGAGGGGTCCCAGTGGGTCAATTTACCGTGCGGCGCCGCGCGGTCGTGGGCGAAACTCCGTGGGAACTCCGGAGGCACCCGGGGAGCGCGGGCGCCGCTAACGTCCGAAGGCTCCCGTCATCCAGGCCCGCAGGATCAGCGCACCTTCCGTGAGGCAGACGAGCGCCATGACGCGCGCTTCGCGGAAGGGCTCGCCTACCGCGCGTCGCCGCAGCCAGCCGCCGGGACGCAACCCGTACTGCACCACAGCCCCCACGGCGACCAGCACGCCGTAGAGCAGGTGGAGCGCCGTGCGCGGCCGCGCCCCACCGGCCACGAGCGCCAGACCGACGGCAGCCTGCACGGCCAGCAGGGCGAGCAGGACCAGCAGGGCGGCCCAGAAGAGCGCCGGGAGCGTGCGCCGCCCCGCCAGGGCCGCCAGGCCGGCTAGGAGGGCCAGGACCAGGTTGCCGATGGCAGGGAGCCACACGAGCAGCGCGGTGCCGTGCAGGGCGAGAAGAGTGCTCATGGCGCCCGCACAGTACGACGCGCCCGGCCGAGGCTCCTTCGGCGGAGCGGCACTCTGCAGGGGGGCTGGCTGCAGCGTCCGCTGTCGGCCCGGCGGCACGGGTGCGTGCTCCCGTAGGCCTGGGGGAAGGTGGAGGCCTATGCCGCCTGGGACACGACGACGGGCAGCACGGCGTGCGGATCGCCGTGGTGGACACCGGGGTGGACAACAGCCACGAGGACCTGCCGGCCGTCGTCGCGCAGCGGGACTTCGTGAACAACGACAGCAACGCCGAGGACGACAACGGCACGGCACCCACGCCGGGCGGATCGGTGCGCTGACCAACAGCGGCACCGGGGTCGCTGTGTCCGGAGCCGGATGAGACCGCCGATCCGATCCCGGGACGGCGCTGAAGGGCCTCGCGCCTCTCGGTGCAAAACTTGATAGGCGTGTGCCGGTCCGTCCGGGTCCACCGCCCCCTGGGGCTGTGCGCGGCGCTGCTCCTGCTGGCGACGCCGCTGGCGGCCGCGCCGCCGCGGACCATCACCGTTGACGTGCTGGTGGTCGGCGCCACGCCGGCGGGGATCGCCGCCGCCGCGGCGGCCGCGCGCGCCGGCAGCCGGGTGCACCTCGTCGAGGCCCTCCCCAAGATGGGCGGCGTCATCACCTGGGCCTGGCTCACCACCTTCGACATGAACCTGACGCCCGACGGCGCCCACCTCACCCGCGGCATCTTCTGGGAGTACTACCAGCAGCTCGGCCTGAGCTTCGACCTGGAGGAGGCGGTGGAGAAGCTCACCTGGGCGGTCTACCGGGAGCCGCTCGTCGGCTCCACCACCAACGCCCCGCTGCGGCGCCTCCTGCAGGACGGGACGCGACTGCTCGGGGCGGAGTTCGACGACCGTGACTGGCGCCGCACCCTCACCGTGCGCGCCCGGCAGGTCATCGACGCCACCGACGACGCCGACGTTGCCGCAGCGGCGGGGGTGCCGGTGGTGCTGGGTCGGCCCGGCCCCGACGGCGCGGTGTGGATGCAGGCGGCCACCCTGATCTTCCGCGTGCGCGGCGTGGACTGGGCCGCGCTCGTCGCCGACCTCACCCGGCGCAAGGCGACCGGGGCGGAGCCGGCCGCCTGGGGCGTCAATGGGAAGGCTGCCTGGGGCTACGGTGAGGTGGGACGGCGCTACCGGCCCAGCCAGCCCGACGTGGCGCTGCTCGGCCTCAACCTGGCGCTCCAGCGGGACGGCACCGTCCTCATCAACGCCCTGCAGATCTTCCACGTGAACGGCCTGGTGCCGGCGTCGGTCGAGCAGGGGATGGCCAGGGCGCGGCGCGAACTGCCCCACGTGGTCGCCCACCTGCGCGAGCACGTGCCGGGCTTCGCCCAGGCCGAGCTCGTCGACCACGCGCCGATGCTCTACATCCGGGAGACCCGGCACATGGGCGGCCGCTACACCCTCACCGCCGAGGACATCATCGCCGGCCGGCCCTTCCCCGACCGCATCGCCGTCGCCTCTTACCCCATCGACATCCACCCCTACGTCCCGGGGTGGGTGAACCCCTACCCGCCGGTGCGCTACGTCTACGGGATCCCGCTGCGGACGCTCATTCCGCGCGGGGTGGACAACCTGCTGGTGGCCTCGCGCGCCTTCTCCGCCACTTCGGAAGCGGCGGGGTCGGCGCGGGTCGTCCCCACCACCATGGCGATGGGCCAGGCGGCCGGGGTGACGGCGGCGGTCTGTGCCAGGCGCCGCTGCACCCCCGCCGAGGTAGTCCGCCGGCCGGAGCTCTTCACCGAGGTGACCCGGATCCTCAAAGCCCAGGGCGCCTACCTGGGCGACGGCGAGCGGTGATCCCGGCTCAGTACCCCTTCCAGCCGGCCTCCGCCCAGATGGTGACCTGGGGCGCGCCGTCGAACATCGAGGCGATGCGTTCATCCACCGCAGGGTTCCCCATCAGGATCTGCAGTTCTTCCAGGCTCTCCCACCGACCGATGGCCAGAAACTCGCGGGGGTGACCCCGCGGCCGCAGGCACCCGGAAGCCACCGCCCCTGCAGTATCAGGTTCATCACGGCCTTCATGAACCCCAATTTGCTCCTCCGCCTCCGGGCTCCCCTCAAGGATCGCCGCATCGTAAGAGCTCATACGGGAGGGGATGGACGGGGTACCCGCGAAAACGTCGTTGGTTCCATTATTTGGATCAAGGTCCGCATTATGAAACACCCGCGAGTGGATGAGGTCAAGTCGTTGAGCCGGGCCCTCCACCTACTGGAGGCCCTGAGGGGCGGTGCCGAGGGGTTGTCCCTGTCCGACCTGGCGGCCCGGACCGCGCTGCCGAAAGGGACGGCCCACCGGCTCCTGCGCACCCTCACTCGGCACGGGTTCGTCGAGCAGCGCGACGGTCGCTACCGGGTGGGCGTGAAGGCGTTCGTGGTCGGGAATGCATTCCTGGCCCACCTCGACCTGCGCACGCGGGCCCTGCCTCACCTGGTGGCCCTGCGGAATGAGAGCGGCGAGTCTGTCCAGCTGGCCGTCTTCGAAGACCTGCAGGTGGTGTACATCGAGCGGGTCCTCTCCCGCTTCCCCGTCGCCTACATGAAGTCCCGCGTGGGCGCGATGCTGCCGGCCTACTGCACCGGCCTGGGCAAAGCGCTCCTGGCCTTCTCGCCCCCGGGGACGCTGGAGACCTACCTGCAGCGCGTCCCCCTTCGGCGCCTGACGCCGTACACCATCACCGACCCTCGGCGGCTCGGCCGGGAGCTCGAGGCCGTGCGGCGGCTGGGCTACGCCGTCGACCGGGGCGAACGGGAAGTCTCGGTCCGCTGCATCGCCGCGCCGGTCTTCAACCATGAGGGCGCCGCCGTGGCCGCCGTGAGCGTCGCCGGGCCCGCCGACCGGATGCCCTGGCCCCTGGAGGGGAGCCCGTTGGCCGGGCGCGTGGTGGCCACCGCCCGGGCGATCTCGGCCGACATCGGCTACAGCCCGCCCCCTGTCCATCCGCAGCCGACGGCGGTGGCGCGCCTCCCGCGGTCCGGCGCCTGAGCGATGCCGCGGACGCTCCCCACCGTCCTGGGCGACGTAGCCGTGACCGACCTCGGCGTTGTGGACTACCACGAGCACCTCTACGTCGATCCCCCGGCCTGGCTCCACCGCCTGGATCCCGACTTCGCCCTGCGCGACGAGCGGCGCAGCGCCGAGGAGCTGGCCCGCTGGGCAGCCGCCGGCGGCCGCACCCTGATCGAGATGACCGCTGCGGACTTCGGGCGGGACGTCGAAGCCGTGCGGCGCATCGCCGAGCGCGTTCCCCAGGTGCACGTGCTGGTCACGACCGGCTTCAACCGGCCCTGGTACATGGGCCGCTGGGTCTACGAACTCGACGAAGCGGCGACGGTGCGCCTCCTGGTCCGGGAGCTGACGGAGGGGATCGGCCGCACCTCCATTCGCGCGGCCGTCATCAAGGCCGGCACGGAGTACAACTGCCTCGACGAGGCCGGGCGGAAGCTCCTGCGCCTGGCGGCGGCGGCCCACCGCGAGACAGGCGCCCCACTGATCACGCACACGACGGGCGGCACCATGGGGCCCGAGCAGGTGGCGTACCTCGTCGAGCACGGGGTGGTGCCCCACCGCATCTGCCTGAGCCACATGGATCGCCTCCCCGACCCCGTGGTCCACGCGTCGGTGGCCCGGGCGGGCGCCTACCTGGGGTACGACTGCGCCGGCAAGGCCAAGTACGGCACCGATGCCGCCCGCGTCGAGCTCATCCGCACGATGGTCGAGGCGGGATGGGGTCAGCGCATCCTGCTGGGCAACGACCTGGGCCGCCCGTCCTACTGGGTGAGCTACGGCGGCGGTCCCGGCCTGGACTACGTGCTCACCCGCTTCGTCCCCCGGCTGCGCGAGGCCGGCCTGCCCGACGGCGTCATCGACGATCTGCTCATCCACAACCCGCGCCGCTTCCTGGCAGGGGAGGAGACGTGAGCGCCGAGGCCACCGACACGTTCCTCCTCGGCATCGACCTGGGGACGTCCGCGGTCAAGGTGCTGGCGGTCACCCCGCGAGGGGAGATCCGCGGGCGGGCCGCTCGCCCCTACACGGTCACCTGGTTGGCTGAGGGACGGGCGGAACAGGACCCAGAGACCTGGTGGCAGGCGACGGTGGAGGCGGTCCGGGAGGCCCTGGCCCGGGCGAGCGCGGGATCGCGCGGCAGGGTCTCGGTGGCGGCCATCGGCCTAGCCGGCCAGGTGAACGGGGTCGTCCTGCTCGATAGCCGGGGACAGGTCCTCCGCCCGGCCATCATCTGGCTCGACCGGCGTGCCGCGGAGGAGGCCGAGGAGATCAATGCCCGCGCCGGCGACCTACTGGCGCAAGGGGCGCTGGGCCGGGCCGGCCCCATCCACACCGCGGCCAAGCTCCTGTGGCTCCTCCGCCATGAGCCGGGGACGATCGACCAGACCCGCGTCGTGCTGGCCCCCAAAGACTTCCTGGCCTACCGGCTCACCGGGCGCGCCGCGACGGACGTGACCGACGCTGCCGCGACGCTCATGCTCGACCTGCATCGTCGTGCCTGGCACGCTGCGCTCCTCCACCGTTTGGGGCTCCCGGCTCATCTGCTCCCGGAGGTCGTGGAGTCCCCGACGGTCATCGGCCCCCTGGTCGACGCCCAGGCCCAGGTGCTGGGGCTACCTCCCGGCGTGCCCGTCGTGGCCGGTGCAGGAGACATGGCCGCGATCACGGCGGGGACCGGGGTCATCAGCCCGGGGGTAGGGTGCATCATGGTCGGGACGGCGGGACAGATCGCCCTGGCCATGGCCGGCATCCCCATCACCACGGCGGACGGCGTCTGGGCCATGGCCGCCCCGCTGCCGGGAGCCTACTTCTGGCACGGGCTGGTCATGACCGCCGGCCACTGCCTCACCTGGCTGGCCGGGCTGATCGGGGGCGAGCTGGACCACCTCCTGACCGAGGCGGCGGAGGTCCCCCCGGGGAGCGGCGGGTTGCTCTTCCTGCCCTTCCTCGACGGCGCGGCCACGCCCCACGCCGACCCGCATGCCCGTGCCGCCCTGGTGGGCGCCACCTCCACCCACGGGCGGCGAGAGGTCACCCGCGCCGTGCTGGAGGGGGTGGCATTCAACTTCCGGGAAGCGTTCGAGCAGTTCGCCGAGCTGGGACAGCGCGCCACGCACATCCGGCTGGGCGGAGGCGGTGCTCGCAGCCCGCTGTGGGCGCGGGTGCTGGCCGACGTGCTGGGAACGCCGATGGAGCTGTTGGCCGAGCACGATGCCTCAGCCCTGGGGGCGACGATCATCGCCGCCGTGGCCACAGGCGTCCACCGGGACTTCGCCGCCGCCTGTGGCGCCATGGTGCACTTCCAGGGTCTCGTCGCACCCGATCCGCAGGCGCAGCAAGCCTACGACCGCGTCTATGGCCTTTACCGGGGTCTCTACCACCGGCTCCGCGAGACCGCCCACGGGCTGGCGACCCTCGCCGCGGCAGCTCCGGCGCCGGGTGGCCCCGCCATGGTGCGATCCGGCACAGAGTGATGCCTCCGGCGCTCCCCCCGCGCAGGCGGGGGCCGCACGATCACGACCGGACCAGGAAGGGAGGGGAGAACGGTGTCGCATGACGAGAGGGTCGAGGAGGCACACGGAGGCGGGAAGGTCACCCGCCGCACATTCCTGAAGGTCGGCGCCGGCGTGGCCGGCGCCCTGGCCGGCGTGAGCACCGCCCACCGGTGGCCGGCCATCGCGCTGCAGCGTACGAAGACCGTCCGCGTGATTGCCTTCGCCCAGGGCTTCGCCTGGCCCGAGCTCTTCGGGCCGAAGGGGACCGAACGCACCGAGGCGCTCCGCGCCCTGGAGCGGGAGGTCGGCGCCACCATCCAGATCGAGTGGGGCGACGAGCTGGCCGTCCGCCAGAAGGTCCTGACGGACCTGATGTCGCGAACCGGTCGCTACGACGTCGTCCTGCTGGGCAGCGACGGTGCGGTGCAGACCTACGGGTATGCCGGGCTGCTGGAAGACCTGGAACGGTGGATGCGCCGCAGCCCGTCGAAGTACGTCAGCCTGAAGGACATCTACCCCAAGTACCTCGAGGCCAACCGCGTCGACGGCGTGCTCTACGGCCTCCCCTACTACTCGTTCGGCCCCGGCCTGATGTACCGTCGGGACATCTTCCGCCGCTACGGCCTGACGCCGCCCCGCACGACCCAGCAGCTCGAGGCCACGCTGCGCACGCTCAAGGAGCGCTTCCAGCAGGAGAAGGTGGACATGTTCCCGCTGACGATGCGCGGGGCCCCCGGGGAGGAACCCAGCCTCGACCTGCTCGGCTTCGTCTACGCCTACGCCGGCTACCCCGCCTGGTTCGAGGGCGGACCGCGCACGGCGGCCGAGATCCGCCGCCGGAAGGCCAAGCCGATCTTCACCGGCGACTTCAAGCCGGGCTTCACGGCCTTCGTCACCCTGCTGCGGAACTACGGCTCGCCGGCCGCCTCCACGCACACCTGGGTGGACATGCTCAACCTCTGGGACCAGGGCAAGGCCGCCGTCATGCTCCCCTCGGCCATCAACGCCTACCCGGCGCGCCTGGGCAGCAAGATCCCGGAGGTGCGGACGGAGAGCCGCCTGGCCCCCTCGCCCATCGGGCCGTCGGGGAAGATGATCCAGTCCTTCTGGACCTTCTCGCTGGGGCTCAGCCGCTTCTCGCGCAACAAGGAGGAGGCCTGGCAGACCCTGGCCTACCTGACCGGCAAGAAGGCGATGGAGGAGTTCTCCAGGCGGACCAAGTTCCCGTGGGTGACCATGCCGTCGCTGATGTACAGCCCGACCCTCGTAGAGACGTGGGGGCGAGAGGAGTTGAAGGTGTGGGAGGACGCCATCCTCAAGTCGGACCCCTTCTACTTCCCCTACTTCCCCGAGCTCAACGAGTTCATGGATAAGATCGGCACGGCGGCGTCGCGGGCCATCGCCGGGGCGAAGATCGACGACGTGCTGGCCGACCTCCAGACCTTCGCCCTCGAGCGCATGTTCCGGGCGGGGTACTACCGCTAGGACACGGGGGGGCGGGGAGCGCTCCCCGCCCCCGCCGGCGGCCCTGGAGGATGCGATGAGCGTACAGCCGGCCGCCCTCCACCGCGCCCCGGAGCGAGAGTGGCTCCCCCTGCTGGCCCCGGGCATCCTGGCCCTCGCGGCGGTCACGCTCTTCCCGGGGCTCTACCTGCTGTGGATGAGCACCCAGGGGCTCCAGGTGCAGGCCCCCGGAGGGTTCGTGGGGCTGGACAACTTCCGGCTGCTCCTGCGCTCGCCCGGCTTCCGGGAGGCGCTCGTGACGACGTTGATCTTCGTCACCGCCTCGACCGCGATCAGCCTTGGCTTGGGGCTGGCCCTGGCGCTGGCGCTCACCGAGGCGCTGCGGGGGCGCGGGCTGATGCGCACGCTCTTGACGCTGCCGCTGATCGTCCCGCCCGTGGTGGCCGGGTTCGCCTGGAAGTTCCTCTTCAGCAGCGACGTGGGCGTCATCGGGGCCTTCCTCCTCCCCCGCCTGGGGATCGGGGTGGCGCCCCTGGGCACGCCACGCCTGGCCATGGCGGCCGTGGTCGTGGCGGACATCTGGAGCAAGACCTCCTTCATGTTCCTCATTCTGCTGGCCGGGCTGCAGGCCATCCCCCCGTTCCTCTACGAGGCCGCCCGGATCGACGGGGCGGGCTTCTGGACAACGCTGCGCCTGATCACCCTCCCGCTGCTGCGCGGCGTGCTGGTGGTCGCGCTCATCCTGCGCGTGCTGGATGCCCTCAACACCTTCGACGTCATCTTCGTCATGACGCAGGGCGGTCCGGGCACCGCCACGCAGACGCTGACCATCCTGGGGTGGAAGATCGGCTTCACCTACTTCGACCTGGGCCAGGCGGCCGCGCTGGCGGTGTTCATGATGCTCCTCACGGTCGCGGGGGCCAGTGCCCTCATCCAGCGGACCCGCGATGCGGTCTGATCCCGCCGGCGCCGGACGCGCCGCAGTGCTCTCCCTGCCCCGCCAGGCCGCGGCCGACGTCGCCGCACAGATTCAGCGCCAGGCGGCCCGCCTCGGCCTCTACGCCTTCCTGGTCGGCTACCTGATCTTCATCCTCTTCCCGCTCCTCTGGCTGTGGCTCTCGTCGTTCAAGACCCGGCAGGACGCGCTGGCCGTGCCGCCGCGCCTGCTCTTCTCCCCGACCTGGGACGCGTGGGAGAAGGTCTTCACCGCCGGGATCCTCCAGCCGTTCGGCACCAGCGTCCTCGTGGCGACCAGCAACATCGTCGTGGCCCTAGGGCTGGCGTTGCCGACGGCCTACGCGCTGGCGCGGCTGCGGGGGCCGGGCAAGGAGCGCCTGGCCTTCTGGGTCCTCTCCACCCGCATGGCTCCGGCCTTCGGGGTCGTCGTCCCCGTCTACACGATGATGCGCCTCCTGGGGTTGCTGGACACCCGGCTGGCCGTCACCCTGGCCCACCTGGCCTTCAACCTGCCCTTTGCCATCTGGCTGCTCATGCGGTACTTCGAACACCTGCCGCCGGAGCTGGAGGAGGCGGCTCTGGTCGACGGGGCGACCCGATGGCAGGTCCTGCGCTTCGCCGTCATCCCTCCGGCGCTCCCCATGGTCGTGGCGGTGGCGATCCTCATCTTCGTCTTCTCGTGGAACGAGTTCGTCCTGGCCTTCATCCTTACGTCGACCGAGGCCCAGACCGTGCCGGCGCTGGTGGCCTCGCTGGCGGGGACCATGTCCTTCGACTGGCCGCTGATCTGCGCGGTCTCGTCCGGCGCCATGGCCCCGGCGTTTGGGCTGGTCTTCCTCGTCCAGCGCCACATCACGCAGGGGCTGACGCTGGGGGCCGTCCAATGAGGAACGGCGGCACGGCGGGGGACCGGACGGAGGGGCGGTGAGACGATGACGGGACGGCTGGCCGGGAAGGTCGCCCTCATCACCGGCACGGCCAGCGGGATCGGACGCTCCCTGGCACTGGCGTTCGCCGCCGAAGGGGCCCGGGTGGCCGGCGTGGACCTGCGCGGTGACGGCGCGGAGGCCACGGCCTCCGCGATTGCTGCGCGCGGCGGCGTCGCCCTGGGCCTGGCCGCCGACGTCACCGACCCCGAGCAGGTGCGCCGGGCCGTCCGGCGGACCGAGGAGACCCTGGGCCCCATCGACGTCCTGGTGAACAACGCGGGCGTCACGGACTCGGAGCACCGCCAGGTCAGCGACCTGCCCCTGGCGGTCTGGGAGCGGATCCTGCGGGTGAACGTCACCGGGGCCTTCCTGTGCGCCCAGGCCGTGATTCCCTCCATGCGCGCCCGGCGGCGGGGGAACATCATCAACGTCACTTCCCTGCTCGGCTGGTGGCGGATGGGCCAAGCGGGCGACGCCGCCTACTGCGCCTCCAAGGCCGCCCTGGAGGCGCTCACCGATGTGCTGGCCAAGGAACTCCGCCCGCACCGTATCAACGTGAACAGCCTCTGTCCGTTCACGAAGCTGGATACGGGCTTCTTCGCCCACCTGCCTGCGGAGGCGCGGACCGATCTCGACCCGCCGGAGGTCCTCCACGAGCCGGCCATCTTCCTGGCGGCCCTCGCCCCCGGGACGCTCACGGGGCTGTCGCTCTCGGACCTGTGGTGGCGGACGGTGCCGGCGTACCGCGCCGACCTGGAGACGGCCCATGCCGTCTACGCCCGGGGGGAGACGCAGCCGTCGACCACCCCGCCGTCCTCCTCCACACAGGAACGTCCATGACGCCGCGCTTCCTCGACGCCGCCACCGCCACCTGGGAGGAGGCCCGAGCCTACCTGGCGCGCGTGCCGGCGGCCATCCTCCCGCTGGGCGCCACCGAGCAGCACGGACCGCACCTGCCGCAGGCCACCGACACGATCCTGGCGGAGGCGATCTGCCGCCGCGTGGCCGAGCGCACAGCGGGGTACCTGCTGCCGGCTCTGCCCATCACCTACTCCTGGGTCTGGCGGACCTTCCCCGGCTCGCCCTGGATCGGCACCGCCACCTTCGCCCGGCTGATCGAGGATATCGTTCGGAGTCTGGAGCGCGGGGGGGTGCGGGCCATGCTCATCCTGAGCGGGCACGGCGCGAACCAGGCGCCGCTGAAGTACGTCGTGCGCGACCTGGCCGACAGCTCCCGCGTGGCCGTCCTCTACGGCACCTGCCTGGGGTGGGGGCAGGCGGTCCAGGAAGCGGAGAGCCCGCTCTGGCTGGGGGCGTACGAGCTACACGCCGAGGAGGTCGAGACCTCCTTGATGCTTGCGGTGCGCCCGGACCTGGTCCACCTGGATCGGGCGGTCCGCGACTACCCTCCGATTCCCCCCGACTATGGGAAGACGGTCACCAGCATGGGGGATCTGGCACAGACAGGGGTGTTCGGCGACGCCACCCGGGCCAGCCGGGAGAAGGGCGAGCGATGGCTCCAGCAGATCGTCGACGCCGTGGCCGACGCGTGGACCAGTTTCCTCCGGCGTCACGGCATCGTGCCCGAGGAGGCGCCCCGCTGACCGGAGCGGACCGGCCGACGGCGGCCGTGCTGCGGGAGGAACTGCTGGCCGACGGGCTGCTGGCCATCCTGCGGGGTTTCGACCGGGGCGGCGTGGCGACCATCGTCGATGCGCTCCTCCGCGCCGGGGTCCGCTTCGTCGAGGTCACGGTGGAACGGGGCGCCTTCGACCTGCTGGGCTGGCTCAGCGAGACCTATGCGCCCCACCTGCGGGTGGGGGCGGGCACCATCGTCACCGTCGAGGAGGCGCAGCGGGCCCTGCAGGCCGGCGCGCAGTACCTCGTCTCCCCCGGGTGGTTTCCCGATGTGGCTGAGGAGGCGCGACGAGCTGATGCGCTCTACCTGCCGGGCGTGACGACGCCGACGGAGGTGGGGCTGGCGCTGCGCTCGGGCATCGACCTCCAGAAGCTCTTCCCGGCCGGCCTGCTGGGGCCCGACTACCTGCGGGCGCTGCTGGGGCCGTACCCGCAGCTCAGGGCGGTGGCGGTGGGCAACATGACGCTGGATCGCATCGCTCCCATGGTGCGCGCCGGGGCGGTGGGCGTGGCCCTGGG